>JALZMG010000410.1 GCA_030858325.1 Actinomycetota bacterium
CGACAAGGTCCCGGCCGGCCCGCTGGCGGACAAGTGGGACTCGTTCATCGCCGACTCCAAGCTCGTCAACCCGGCCAACAAGCGCAAGTACAAGATCATCGTCGTCGGCACCGGGCTGGCCGGGGCATCGGCCGCCGCCACGCTGGCCGAGCTCGGCTATCAGGTCGACGCGTTCACGTTCCACGACTCGCCGCGCCGCGCCCATTCGATCGCGGCCCAGGGCGGCATCAACGCGGCGAAGAACTACCGCGGGGACGGCGACAGCGTGTACCGCCTCTTCTACGACACGATCAAAGGCGGCGACTTCCGCGCCCGTGAGGGAAACGTGTACCGGCTGGCCCAGGTCTCGGGGAACATCATCGACCAGATGGTCGCCCAGGGCGTGCCCTTCGCCCGCGAGTACGGGGGCCTGCTCGACAACCGCAGCTTCGGTGGCGCCCAGGTCAGTCGCACGTTCTACGCCCGCGGCCAGACCGGCCAGCAGCTCCTGATCGGCGCTTACCAGCAGATGGAACGCCAGGTCGGTCTCGGCAACATCAACCTGTGGAACCGGGTCGAGCTGGTCGACGTCGTCGTCGTCGACGGGCGGTGTGCCGGCATCGTCACCCGCGACCTGCTGACCGGCGAGGTGCGCAGCCACACCGGACACGCCACGGTCCTGTGCACTGGCGGCTACGGCAACGCCTTCTACCTGTCGACGAACGCCATGGCCTGCAACGTCACGGCGGCGTGGCGGGCCCACCGCCGGGGCGCCTACTTCGCCAACCCTTGCTACACGCAGATCCACCCGACGTGCATCCCGCAGTCCGACGAGTTCCAGTCGAAGCTGACGCTGATGTCGGAGTCGTTGCGCAACGACGGCCGGGTGTGGGTACCGGTGAACCCCGACGACCACCGGCCGCCGGCGCAGATCCCCGAAGCCGAGCGCGACTACTACCTCGAGCGGTTGTATCCGAGCTTCGGCAACCTGGCGCCGCGCGACGTCTCGTCACGGGCGGCCAAGCGGGCGGTCGATTCCGGCCGCGGGGTCGGCCCGCTGAAGAACGGTGTGTACCTCGACTTCGCTGACGCCGTCGGGCGCCTCGGCCTGGCGACCGTGTGGGAGCGCTACTCGAACCTGTTCGAGATGTACCAGCGGATCACCGATGAGGACCCGCGCGAGGTGCCGATGCGCATCTATCCGGCGTCGCACTACACGATGGGCGGGCTGTGGGTCGACTACGAGCTGATGACCACGATCCCCGGGCTGTACTGCGCCGGCGAAGCCAACTTCTCCGACCACGGGGCCAACCGGCTCGGTGCCTCGGCGTTGATGCAGGGCCTGGCCGACGGTTACTTCGTGCTGCCGAACACCGTCGGCAACTACCTCGCCCCGATGCTCAACCAGCCGATCCCCGACGTCGACCACCCGGCGTTCCAGCAGGCCGAGCAGGAGGCCCGGGAGCGCTTCGGCCGCTACCTGTCGACCGGCGGCACCCGCTCGCCGGACTTCTTCCACCGCGAGCTCGGCAGGATCGTGTGGGACTACTGCGGCATGGACCGCAACGCCGAGGGGCTGGAGAAGGCCCTGGGCGAGATCCCGGCCCTGTACGAGGAGTTCCAGGCCGATTTGCGCGTCACCGGCGACGGCGAGAGCGTCAACCAGACGTTGGAGAAGGCCGGGCGCGTCGACGACTTCTTCCAGCTCGCCACGCTGATGTGCCGGGATGCGCTGGAACGCCGGGAGAGCTGTGGCGGGCACTTCCGTTCGGAGTACCAGACCGAGGACCGCGAGGCCCTGCGCGACGACGAGAACTTCGCCCACGTCGCGGCGTGGGAGTGGACGGGCGACCCGAACGCCCCGACCCGCCATCAAGAAGAGCTGGTCTACGAGACCGTCCACTTCCAGACCCGGAGCTACAAGTGAGAGAGATCACGGATCTCAAGCTCAGGATCTGGCGGCAGAGCGGGCCGGATGATGTGGGGCGCTTCGAGACGTACCGCATCGACGAGATCAGCGACGAGGCGTCGTTCCTCGAACTGCTCGACATCCTCAACGAGCGTCTGATCGCCGAGGGCAAGGAGGCGATCGTCTTCGACCACGACTGTCGTGAGGGCATCTGTGGCACGTGCTCGCTGATGATCAACGGCCAGGCCCACGGCCCGCAACGGGGCACGGCAACGTGCCAGCTGCACATGCGCACGTTCACGAGCGGCCAGGAGATCGTCGTCGAGCCGTGGCGGGCGACGTCGTTCCCGCTGATCAAGGACCTGATGGTCGACCGTGGCGCCTTCGACCGCATCGTCGAGGCCGGGGGCTTCATCACGGCCCCGACCGGCGGCGCGCCCGACGCCAACCTGATCCCGATCCCCAAACCGGTCGCCGATGCATCGATGGACGCGGCCGAGTGCATCAGCTGCGGCGCCTGTGTCGCCGCCTGCCCGAACGGCGCCGCCAACCTGTTCACCGGGGCCAAGCTTGCCCACCTCAACCTGTTGCCGCAGGGCCAGCCGGAGCGCTTCGCCCGCACCGAGGCGATGGTGGAGACGATGGAGGAGTACTTCGGCTCGTGCACGAACCACGGTGAGTGCGAGGAGGCGTGCCCGAAGTCGATCAGCATCGACGTGATCGCGCTGATGAACGCCGACTACCTCGACGCCAAGTTCAAGAATCGCAAGAAGCTCAGCCGCGCCTGAGGGAGGCCGCCCGCTGACGACCCTCGACGACGTCCTTGCCCGCCGGCTGGCGACGCAGCGGTTGACGACGGACCCGTACCCGTCCGTGCGGGACGCCGTGCGCGACGCGGTGTGCGTCCCGGCCCAGGACGCGCCGCTGGCCCGCTTCTCGCTCGGGCTGCGCAACGGCGTCGACGACGTCGCCGTGCGGGCCGCCTTCGACACCGGCGACGTCGTGCGCACCCGACGTGGCACGCCGTCGCCGCCACCGACCTGAGTTGGCTGCTGGCGCTGACGTCGGCGAAGGTGGAGTCGGCAATGGCCGCCCGCCATCGCCAGCTCGGCCTCGACGCGGCGATAATGACGCACGCCCACGCCA
>JALZMG010000413.1 GCA_030858325.1 Actinomycetota bacterium
CCTGCACCTGCAGCGGCACGTCGCGGCCGGCGGCGCGCATGGCCCGGCGGCAGGCGATCATCGCCGCCTTGGCCTGCAGCAGGTCGTAACACGTCTCGACGACGAACAGGTCGACGCCGCCCTCCAGTAGCCCGGCCGCCTGTTCCTCGTACGCGTCGCGCAGGTCGGCGAAGGCAATGTGGCCGAGGCTCGGCAGCTTCGTGCCGGGTCCGATCGAGCCAGCGACGAAGCGCGGCCGGCCATCGGCCGCATAGCCGTCGGCGACGTCGCGGGCGATGCGTGCGGCCGCCACGTTCAGCTCGTAGGCCTTGTCGGCGACGCCGTACTCACCGAGCACCGTCGAGAAGCTGCCGAAGCTCGCCGTCTCGACGGCGTCGACGCCGACATCGAAGAACGCTGCGTGCATCGCGGCGATGACATCGGGACGCGTCAGGCAGAGCATCTCGTTGCAGCCCTCGAGCGACGGCCCACCGAAGTCGTCCGCGCTCAGGTCGAGGTCCTGGATGTACGTCCCGAACGCGCCGTCGAACACGACGACCCGCTCGCGGACGGCGTCAAGGTACGTCGGCGCCGAGGTCACCCGTCGCAGGCTACTGACGGCTCAGCCGCACCCGCCCGGACGTTGGCCGCCCTCCTCCTGGGGCGCGAAGACGAACTCCACCTCGCTGCGCACAGCCAGGCCGACAAGAGCACCGGGCGTGGCCGGCGGATCCCGTGCCAGCGGCCGGTGCGGGCGGGCAGACTGGCGGCGTATGACTGCTGTCGCTGCGTTCCATCCCGCCCCGTCGCTGGCCAGTGCCGACGACACGTCCGTCACGGTCGCTCGCTCCGTGCCGACCGATGCCGGCGCGGTCGGCGTCGCCGTCGGCCCGAAGGGCGCCGTGCCGCGCCAGTTGGGTCTGGACCGGGCGACGCTCGTCGCGCTCGGCTTCGAGGGCAAGGTGGGCCAGACCGTCGTCGTGCCGCGGAGGGACCGTCCCGTCGTCGTCGCCGTCGGCACGGGCGAACCGACGGAGCTGACGGTGGCGTCGCTGCGCGATGCTGCGGCCGCGTTCGCCAGGGCCACGGCGAAGCAGGAACGTGTGGCGACGACGCTCGTCGACGCCGGCGCGCTCGACGCCGCCGTTGCGGCGCAGGCCGTCGTCGAAGGCGTGCTGCTGGCCCGCTACCGCTACGGGGCGTTGAAGAAGCACAACGGCGCGTCGACGCCACTCGTCGCGCTGACGCTGGTGAGCGGTGGCCGGCGCGCCGCCGCGTCGACCACGGGGGCAGCTCGCGGCGTGGTGCTGGCACGGGCCGCGCAGCTGGCGCGGGACCTGGCCAACACGCCGCCCGGCCATCTCAGTGCATCACGGCTCGCGGAGATCGCCGTCGAGGTCGCCGCCAGCAGTGGGCTGGAGGTCGAGGTCTACGAGGCCGGCGACCTGCGGACGATGGGGTGCGGCGGCCTGCTCGGCGTGAACGCGGGGAGCGTCGAGCCGCCACGACTCGTCAAGCTGACGTACCGGCCGCAACGGCCGACCGGCCACCTGGCGCTCGTCGGCAAGGGCGTGATGTACGACTCCGGCGGCATCAGCTTGAAGCCCAGTGATCCGATGCACGCGGCGATGAAGATGGACATGTCAGGCGCAGCGGCCGTCCTCGCTTCGATGTCCACGCTGACCGCGCTCGGCGGCACGGCCGACGTGACCGGGTACCTGCTGTGCACGGACAACATGCCGTCGGGCTCGGCGATGAAGCTCGGCGACGTGTTGCACATCCACGGCGGCACGACCGTCGAGATCCACAACACCGACGCCGAGGGGCGCCTGCTCCTTGCCGACGGGCTGGCCCTCGCCGTCGAGCAGACGCCTGACGCGATCGTCGACATCGCCACGCTGACCGGCGCGTGCATGGTCGCGCTCGGCCCGGCGATGGCCGGAGTGCTCGGCAATGAACAGTGGCTGGTCGACCGCATCGGCGACGCGTCGGCGGCGACCGACGAGCCGGTGTGGCAACTGCCGCTGGAGCGCACGCGCTACCGCAAGCTGCTCGACTCCGACATCGCCGATGTGAAGAACGTCGGCGGTCCGTACGGCGGGGCGATCACGGCGGCGGTGTTCCTGTCCGAGTTCGTCGGCGACACGCCGTGGGCGCACCTCGACATCGCCGGGCCGATGAAGGTCGACGCCGACGAGTCGTGGCGCTCGAAGGGGGC
>JALZMG010000435.1 GCA_030858325.1 Actinomycetota bacterium
GGACAAGGCCGAGCGGATCGCCAGGTACAAGAGCGGCAAGTACACGATCGAGCGCCCGCTGCACCTCGGCGCGCTGCTCGCCGCCCCGGCGCGCGGTGACGAGCTCTTGCCCGGCCTCAGCCGTTACGGGCTGCCGCTCGGGGACGCGTTCCAAATGCGCGACGACGTGATCGGGGCGTTCGGCAACAGCGCGCTGACGGGCAAGCCGGTCGGCGACGACCTGCGCGAGGGCAAGCCGACGCCCCTCCTCGCCCGTGCGGTGGCGATGAGTGACGACCGGCAGCGCCGTGTCCTGGACCGCATTGGTGCCCCGGAGATGGCCGATGCCGACGTCGCTGCGGCGCAGCAGGTCATCGTCGACACGGGCGCGCTCGCCGCGCTGGAGGACGTCATCGAGCGACTCGCCGCCGAGGCCGTCGCCGCCCTGGATCGGGTCGACATCACGGTGAGCGCTCGCGACGGGTTGACCGAGCTCGCTGCGTTCGTCGCCGCGCGCGCCGTCTGAGCAATGCGCGTCCTCGTCGTCGGTGCCGGGCTCGGTGGCCTCGCCGCGGCGGCCCACCTCGTCGGGCGAGGCTTCGACGTCACCGTGCTCGAGCGTGACACCCGTCCGGGCGGCCGAGCGGGCCTCGTCGAGCGCGACGGCTTCCGTCTCGACAACGGACCGACCGTCTTGACGATGCCCGACCTCCTCGCCGAGACGTTCGCTGCGGCCGGCGCCGACATGCGCGACCACCTCACGTTGCGGCCCGTCGACCCGATGTACCGCGCCGTCTACGCCGACGGTTCAGTCCTCCACGTCCGCAACGGCCGGGAGGCGATGACCGAGGAGATCCGCGGCTTCGCCGGGCCAGACGCAGCTGCGGCGTTCGGGCGCTTCGCCGACTGGGTGACCGAGTTGTACGCGCTGGAGATGCCCAATTTCATCGATGCCGATTTCGACACGGCGCTCGACCTCGTCCGCCGTTGGCGCGCCGGGGCGCGACTGGTGCGGCTCGGCGGGTTCGGCCGTCTCGGCGCCAAGGTCGCGTCGTTCTTCGACGACGAGCGCCTGCAGCGGATCTTCGGGTTCCAGTCGATGTATGCCGGTGTTGCGCCCTACGAGGCGCTGGCGCTGTACGCCGTCATCACGTACATGGACTCCATCGCCGGCGTCTTCGTCCCCGATGGCGGCATGCACGCCGTCGCCACCGCGCTGGCGGATGCCGTCACCGGAGGCGGGGCGAAGATCCGCTACGACGTCGCCGTCACCCGTGTGCTGCGCGACGGAGCCGGTGCCGTGCGCGGCGTCGAGCTGGCCGGTGGCGAGCGCGTGGACGCGGAGGTCGTCGTGTGCAACCCGGACCTGCCGGTCGTCTACCGGACGTTGCTCGGCGGCCTCGACGCGCCGCGGGTGGCGCGCCGTGGTCGCTACTCCCCGTCGTGCCTGCTGTGGGTCGCCGGCGTGCGCGGGCTGCCGCCTGCGGATGCGGCGCACCACAACATCCACTTCGGCCGGCAGTGGGACGAGTCGTTCCGCGCCCTGATCGGCGACGGGGAGATGATGCCGGACCCGTCGATCCTTGTGACGCTGCACGCGCTCGACGACGCGACGCTCGCCCCACCGGGATGCTCCACGCTCTACGCGCTCGAACCGACGCCGAACCTCGACGGGCGCGTCGACTGGACGGTGCATCGGGAGCCGGCACTGGAACGCCTGCAGGCCCAGGTCGCCGCCGCCGGGTATCCCGTGGATGTCGTCACCGAGCAGGTCTACGACCCGCTCGACTGGGAGGCGATGGGCATGGAACGGGGCACCCCGTTCGCGCTCGCCCACACGTTCCGCCAGACCGGCCCGTTCCGCCCTCGCAATACCGACCGCCGCGCCCCCGGACTCGTCTTCGTCGGCTCGTCCACCGTGCCCGGCGTCGGCGTGCCGATGGTGCTCGTCTCCGGCAAGCTCGCCGCCGACCGCGTCGAACACCTGGCCACCGCCCGCGGGAGGCGGTGATGACGGATGAGATGTGGCGGCGGCCGCCGCGGCCACTCACGCTCGAGCAGAGCTACGCCACGTGCAGGGAGATCAACCGCCGCCACGGGACGACCTACTACTGGTCGACGACGTTGCTGCCACGGATCTCCCGGCACCACGTCCACGCCCTCTACGCGTTCTGCCGCCACGTCGACGACATCGTCGACGACGTCGAAGGAGGCGACGACGAGCGCTCGGTGCGGGCGCGAGCGGCCGTCCTGAGCGCGTTCGGCGAGCGCTTCGCCATCGACCTGGAGCGCGGCCGCTCGGACGACCCGGTGCTCAAGGCCGTGGTGCACACGGTTCGCGTGTTCGACGTCCCCCGCGACCTCTTCGACCGGTTCCTCCGATCGATGGAGATGGACCTCGTCGTCGATCGCTACGAGACGTACGCCGACCTGCGCGACTACATGGACGGCTCGGCGTCGGTGATCGGGGAGATGGTGCTGCCGATCCTCGAACCGGACCGGTGGGCGGAGGCCGTCGCCCCTGCGCGTGCCCTCGGCGAGGCGTTCCAGCTGACGAACTTCCTGCGCGACATCGACGAGGACCTCGACCGCGGCCGCCAGTACGTCCCCCAGGAGGACCTGCGGCGCTTCGGTGTCGACCTCGCGCAACGACGGTGCACGCCGAAGTTCGTCGAGCTGATGCGCTTCGAGATCGACCGCTGCCGGACGCTGTATCGACAGGCTGAACCAGGCATCGCCACGCTTCCGCCCCGTGCGGCGCGCTGCGTCGCCGCCGCCCACGACCTGTACGGCCGCATCCTCGGGCGCATCGAGGAGCAGCACTACGACGTCTTCGCCGGACGCGCCCGAGTGCCGACAGCCGTCAAGCTCACCGTCGCCGCCCGCCATCTCGCCGGGCGGCCACGCCGGCGATGACCCCCAGACTGGAGCATGTGGTGGCGCCGTTCACCGCGCTGGCGATGGTCGCCTACCCGCTGGCCCGCCGGGGGG
>JALZMG010000443.1 GCA_030858325.1 Actinomycetota bacterium
GATCGTCGTGTTGACGCCGCGTCTTCCTCGGCGGCGCAGCGAGGGCGACACGGCCATCAGGGCGGCGGGACGCGACGCATGCTTCGACATCGTCGAACTCGGGTCACCATCCGGTGCCGCCCGGCTCGCCCGCTACGCCGCCGGCGCCGCCACGGTCGAGCCGCTACCCGGCTTCTGGTAGCAGCCGCGCCTCCGACATCTGGGCGCGCATCGTGCCAGACCCAATCCGGGCGCGAAGCTGTGCCGGATCTGCGCACGAACGCGCCCAGAACGGCGACGGGCCGATCAGGTCGCCGGCGGGCGCGGGAGGGCATAGGTTCCCTGGCCGACCGACGTGGGCTTGTGTGGGCGGTCGTCGACCCAGATGTGGACGGTGCCGACGATGGTGCGGCGGGCGGCGCTGTCGAGTGTCGCCCGGGCCCACAGGACATCGCCGACGGCGGGACGAAGGAAGCGGATCGACAACTCCGAGGTCAGGGCCATCGGCTCGACCCGTCCGAGCACGGCGAACACCAGGTACCACAGTGCGGCGTCGGCGATGGCGAACTGGGCGGGGCCGGACACGTATCCGCCGGGGCGGATCTCCGCCGGGCTGACGACGCGCTTGGCGACGGCGACGTTGGTTCCGATCTCCGCGCACTCGTTGCCGGCGCCGGGGAACGACTGGCGAACCATCTCGTTGATGGCATCCGGTGTCAGCGCTACGGGAGGAGACCCGGCAGGGTCGTATCCATCGGTCGTCACGGCCGCAGACGGTATGGCATGGTGACGGGCGTGTCCCAGCCGGAACGGTCGCCGGGCGGGCTGGACCGGGTCGTCGTCGTCGGGGCCTCGCTGGCCGGCCTGCGCACCTGCGAGACGCTGCGCACGCGCGGGTTCAGCGGCGCGGTCACGTTGATCGGCGCCGAGCGGCACCTCCCCTACGACCGGCCGCCGCTGTCGAAGAAGTTGCTGGCGGGGGAGTGGGAGCCGGAGCGCATCGCGCTGCGCAAGCCCGAGGACCTGGCGGCCTTACGCCTCGACATGCGGCTGGGGACACGGGCGGTCGGGCTGGATCTCGCGACGCGTGCCGTGGCCTTGGCGGACGGATCCGACGTGCCGTTCGACGGTCTCGTCATCGCCACCGGTTCGCGACCCCGCCGCCTCCCCGGCCAGGGCGCCGGTGTGTACGAGCTGCGCACGCTCGACGACGCGCTCGCCCTCCGCAGTGCCTTCGCCGGCGGGTCGGCGCGCGTCGTCGTCATCGGCGCCGGGTTCATCGGCCTCGAAGTCGCCGCCACGGCTCGTGGCCACGGCTGCCGGGTGACGGTGCTCGAAGGCGCGCCGGCCCCGCTGATCCGCGGCCTCGGCGCACAGATGGGAACGGCGGCCGCCGCCCACCACGGCGACGACGGCACGATCGTGCGCTGTTCGGTGACGGTCACGGCCGTGCATCCCGACGGCGTCGAGCTCGCCGGCGGCGAGGTAGTGCCGGCCGAGGTGGTCGTCGTCGGCGTCGGCGTGGCGCCGAACACCGCGTGGTTGGAAGGCAGCGGTTTGGAACTGCGCGACGGCGTCGTCTGCGACGAGACGCTGTGCGCAGGAGTAGCCGGGGTCTACGCCGCCGGTGACGTGGCCAGGTGGCCGAACCCGCTCTTCACCGAGGAGATGCGCGTCGAGCACTGGACGAACGCCGCCGAGCAGGGTGCCATCGCCGCCGACAACCTGCTCTCCGTGGCCGCCGGCGGTACGCCGTCCGCCTACGCGCCGGTGCCGTTCGTGTGGAGCGATCAGGGTCGTCACCGGTTGCAGTTCCTCGGCCGCGCCGGCCCCGCCGACGACGTGCGCGTTGTCGTCGGTGCGCCCGCCGAGCGGGCGTTCCTGGCGCTGTACGGCCGGGCGGGACGGCTGCGTGGTGCGCTCGGCGTGAACCTCCCACGGCTGGTGATGCCGTACCGCCGCCTCCTTGTGGACGAAGTGAGCTGGGACGAGGCGCTCGAGTTCGCCGCTGCACAGCAGACGGCGCACAAATCCTGAGTCTCTCCGCCTCAAGCGGGAGCAACGTCAGTAGCGAATCAATAGTGTTCGATGCATGACCGCTCCGGCAACCACCGT
>JALZMG010000487.1 GCA_030858325.1 Actinomycetota bacterium
GTGCCGGATCTGGCACTGAGCGCACCCAGATGTCCATTTGGCACGATGCGCGCCCAGATGTAGGACGGCGCGTCAACTGGACCCGTCGCGAGACTCGCTGTTCTCCCGCTTCAAGAGCTCTTCGGCCCGCGGCGATCGACGACCTGGGCGCGTCGCAGGTGGCCGTGGCGATCGACGACCCTGACGCGTCGCAGGTGACCGGGGCGATCGATGCGCTGGACGTATCGCACAGCCTCATGCTTCGTCCCAGGCGATGGGGCCGACGGGGCCTTGGAAGTCGCTGCGGGCGACGAGGAAGCCGTCCGCGTCGATGTCGAGGCCCAACTGGGGGAGTGAGCGGGGGGCCGGTCCGCCGACGGGGCGGGCGCCGTCGAGCGGGTCGAAGACCGACTGGTGGCAGGGGCAGACGAGCTGCGTCAACGTGTTCGGCGGTCGGTTGTCGACGCCGAACAACCCGACCGAACAGCCGGCGTGGGTGCAGATCTTCGAGTAGGCGACCCAGCCGTCCGGCGTCGCTCCGGCGGCCGTGTCCGGCGACAACTGCTCGGGTTGCAGTTTGAGCAGGATGACCTGGGAGTCGTCAACACCGACGTGGCCCTCCGGGAACACCGTCACCAGTTCGCCGAACACGGGCGCCTCGCTGGACACCGGTTCGCCGGCCACCGTGACGAGTCGCGCCCCGGCGCTCCACGACGTGCGACCGCGTTCGCCGCGCGGCTTCGGACCGAGCGAACCGAGTGGCCCGACGAAGCCGACGGCCAGGCTGAGGAACGACCCGCCGAGCAACCCGACGAGCAGGCCCCGCCGCCCCAGCACCTCCTTCGATGCGGCAACCTCGTCGTCGAGTGCCCGCTGTTCGTACGCCGTCGTCACCAGTGGCTCACGTTGCTGCACGGTGTGCTCATCGAGGTCGAGGTACTTGGCCCACGACACGAGCCCGAAGCCGATCCCGATCAGCGCCGCCGCCAACCCCAGCCCGAGCAGTTCGTCGGTCTGCTCGGTGGCATAGGCGACGGCAGCGAAGCCGCCGCCGACGATGGCCACGGCGAAGGACATAACCGCCGCGCGGTAGGCACCGGTGTTCACCGGTCGCGCGTCCGTCACGGCTCGTCCTCCCGATCGGCGCCGTCGGGGAGTGCTGCGTCCCGACCCTCGTGGGCGCTGCCGATCCAGCGCGTCAGCGCGATCAGCGGGACCAGCCCGAGCAACCATGCCGACAGGCCCTCGGCCACCGGGCCGGCGCCGCCGAAGTCACGAGCCGCCGTCGTGCCCTGGCGCCGCAGATCGCCGATGTATGCGGCGATGTCGTCGAGGGCGGCGTCGTCGAACGTGTTCGACGACGGCATCGCGCCGGGGCCGATGAGGATGGCCTCACCGATCTCGGTCGGCGACGCCCCAAGGACGTCCGGCGCCTCGCGCCCGCCCCCGATCGCCGCGCCCGCGCCCGACGCCACGTGACACGACGCGCAGTTCAGGCGGTACAACCGCCCTCCGGCGGCGACGTCGCCGTCTTCCGGGTCGACGTCGGGGATCGCCGGGCCGTTCCCGAACGCGCCGGCGTAGTCGACGAGCGCGTCGATCTCCGCCTCGGTGTAGCGCGGCCGTTTGCGCCGCGCCTGCATGTTCGGGTCGGCCATGGGCATCCGTCCTGTGCGCAGCACGAAATCCACCGCCGCCGGTCCCTCCGCTGCCAGCGTCGGACCGCGCCCCTCCACGCCGGCCCCGTCGATGCCGTGGCACCAGGCGCACTGGGTCGCGTACAGCTGGGCACCGCTCGGTGCGCCGGCCTCCTGCTCGGTGCCCGCAGCAGCTGGAGGAACGCCGAGCGACCAGGCCACGGTCGCCAGGCCGACGACGGGTGGGACCGCCAGTGCCCATCGGGCGACGCTGCGCGGCGCGATCACCGCAGCACCCAGACCGTGGCGAACAGGAACAGCCAGATGAGGTCGACGAGGTGCCAGAACAGCGACACACCGTGGGTCCACGGGGCGATGGCCGCCGCCGACGGGGCGCGCACCGTCCTGACGTAGAGCATGGCCATCGCCGCCAGGCCGGCGGTGACGTGCGCGCCGTGGAGGCCGGTGAGCACCCAGTAGATCGAGCCGTACGTGTGGTCGTCGGCGCCGAAGTCGAGCGTCGCGTACTCCGCCAGCTGGTTGGCGACGAACGCCGCGCCGAGCGCGATCGTGACGAGCAGCCACCGGCGCATCACCTGCCCGCCGCCTGCTCGGGCCGCGGCCCGATCTGACGCGACGAGTGTGAACGACGAGGCGACGAGCACGACGGTGGCGAGCAGGGCGCGCCACGTGTCCAGCTCGACGCCGGCCGGTGGCCACGGTTGGTTGGCCTCGCGCAGGAGGAAATAGGCGGCGAAAAACGGCGCGAACAGCATCACGTCCGACGCCAGGAACAGCATCACCCCGAACTGCGCGGTGCTCCCCGGCGAGGCCGTCGGGGCGAGGTCGTGCCGCGGCAGTGGCTGCGTCGCCTGCGCCTGGTCCGACACACACCTTGTCTAGCGCGCCGAGCCGGACCCGTCCGGCTCGACGCGGTCCGCCCGTGCCCACGGCGATAGCTCCGGAGCGGTCGAGCTTCGCTGCGCGGCGAGCACGACCGTCCGTCGGTCCGGGGTACGTCACCTCGCCACTCGGCGGCAGCGGTGTGAGAAGGTGCGCCGATGAACGGGCTGCGCTGGGGACTGTCGCTGTCGCTCGGCGGCGAGCTGGCCGAGCCGACGGTTGTCGCCGACATCGCCGTGGCGGCAGAGAGTGGCGGTTTCGACGGGGTCTTCGTCTGGGACCACTTGTGGCACCGTGACGGCAGCCCGTTCGCCGATCCGTTCGTCACGCTGGCCGCCATCGCCTGCGCCACGACGACGATCGTGCTCGGCCCGCTCGTCACGCCGCTGCCGCGTCGCCGGCCCCATGTCGTCGCCCAACAGGCGACGACGCTCGACCGTCTGTCGGGCGGGCGGTTGGTGCTCGGGCTCGGACTCGGCCACGACCGCTACGGCGAGTACTCGGCTGTCGGCGATCCAGACGGCGACGACGACAGGGCGCGGGCGGCGCGCCTCGACGAGGGGATCGAGTTCTTGCTGCCGGCACTGACCGGCGACGAGGTCGCGGCAGCCGGTGGACGGCGCACCACCGTTGCGGCCCGCCGCCGGCCGCGCGTGCCGATCTGGGTGGCCGGATCCGTCGCCTTCAGCGCCGGCCCACGTCGCGCACTGCGCCACGGC
>JALZMG010000511.1 GCA_030858325.1 Actinomycetota bacterium
CGGCGAGGGCGAGTACGGCGACGAGTGGCGCGACGAGGCGAGCCCCTCGGCGCCGGTGGGTGCTGGTCAGTTGAGTGGTAGTCATGGTCGACTGCTCCGTTCCGGTGGTGTCCCGCCCGCCGTGTCCCGAGCTGTGCCTGATCGTGCCCCCCTCATCGGTCGACGTCCCCGAGTACGGGATCGACCGACGAGATGATGGCGACGGCATCGGCGACGAGCCCGCCGCGCATCATGTGGGGAAGGCACTGGATGTTGACGAACGACGGCGCCCTCATGTGCAGGCGGTACGGCTTCGCCGTCCCGTCGCTGGCGATGTAGCAGCCGAGTTCACCACGCGGGCTCTCCACCGCCACGTACACCTCGCCGGCGGGCACCTTGAAGCCCTCGGTGAACAGCTTGAAGTGGTGGATCAGCGCTTCCATCGACTCGTCGATGCGCGCCCGCGGCGGCGGTGTCACCTTCTTGTCCTGGATCCGGTAGTCGCCGGGAGGCATCCGCTCGATGATCTGGGCAACGAGGCGCATCGACTCGCGCACCTCGTTGAGGCGGATGGCGTAGCGGTCGAAGGCGTCACCGTAGGAACCGACGATCACGTCGAACTCCAGCTCCGGGTACCGCAGGTACGGCATCCCACGACGGAGATCCCACTCGACGCCGGTCGAGCGAAGCACCGGGCCGGTGGCGCCGAGCGCCATCGCCTCGGTCGGCGTGATGACACCGACGCCCTGCAGGCGCTCCCGCCAGATCGGCTGGCCGGTCATCAGCACGTCGTACTCGTCGAGCCGCTCCGGCAAGAGCTCGAGCAGACGCAGCACGTCGTCGCGCCAGCCGGGCGGGAGGTCGGCGGCGACGCCGCCCGGCCGCACGTAGTTGTGATTCATCCGCAGGCCGGTGACCTTCTGGAAGAACCGCAGCACCTCCTCGCGCTCGCGCCAGCCGTAGATCATCATCGAAACGGCGCCGAGGTCCATGCCGTTGGTCGCCAGGAACAGCAGGTGGCTGGACATCCGATTGAGCTCGGAGCACAGCATGCGGATCCACACCGCCCGCTCGGGGATGTCCTCGTGGATGCCGAGCAGTTGCTCGGTGGCCATCGAGAACGCCAGCTCGTTGAAGAACGGGCTGAGATAGTCCATGCGCGTGACGTTCGTGCCGCCCTGCAGGTACGTCAGCTGCTCACCGGTCTTCTCCATGCCGGTGTGCAGGTAGCCGATGATCGGCTTGCAGCGCAGCACGGTCTCGCCCTGCAGTTCGAGCATGAGGCGCAGCACACCATGGGTGCTCGGGTGCTGCGGCCCCATGTTGATGATCATCGTCTGGTCCTCGTCCGGATCGGCCGGACGCCCGCCGAGCGACGCCGCCTCGGCCTCGCTCATCCGCAGCACCGAGCCGACCTCGCGCAGCAGCTGGGCGGCTCCGACCTCGCTGCGCGCGGCCATCTCCTGCGCCCCCTCGGACGTCTGGCGCAAGAGATCAGTCATGATCCAGCGGCTTTGAACTGCACGGGAATCGCCCCGACGGCATAGTCCTTGCGCAGCGGGTAGCCCTCCCAGTCCTCTGGCATGAGGATGCGCGTCATGTCCGGATGGTCGTCGAAGCTGATGCCGAACATGTCGTAGACCTCACGCTCCATCGCCTCGGTGCCGGGATGGATGTCGAACAGGCTGGGCAGCGTCGGGTCGCCGTCCGGCACCTGGACGCGCAGGCGCAGCCGGCGGGCGGCGGCGATGTCGAGGAAGTTGACGACGACCTCGAAGCGCTCAGCCGTGATGCCGCCGGGCAGCAGTCGGCCGGGGTGGGCGACGTAGTCGACGGCGGTCAGGTCGGCGCAGATGCCGAAGCCGTCGTCGGTCATCGCGCGTACGGCATCGAGATACCCGTCCCGACCGACGTGCAACACGACCTGGTCGCCGCCACCCGAGACCGGGCAGCCGTAACGCTCCGAGGGCTCGGTGGCCTCGACGTCGTCAGCACCGGCCTCGGTGCGGTCTGCTCCGGTGTCCACCGGGGCGCCGGTCATCAGCGGTTCCCGAGCAGGACGGGGACGGGCTGACCGGACGAGGGGATCTCGTGGACGTGGACGTCGGCTCCGCCGCCCGTCTCGGTGCGGCGCCGCAGCAACTCTCCGTCTTCGATCAGTTGGTGCAGCGTCTCGATGGCGTGCAGCAACGTCTCCGGCGTCGGCGGGCAGCCCGGCGCGTACACGTCGACAGGCACGACCTGGTCGACCCCCTGGACGATGGCGTAGTTGTTGAACATCCCGCCGGTCGACGCGCAGACGCCCATCGAGATGACCCACTTCGGCTCCATCATCTGGTCGTAGACCTGTCGCAGCACGGGTGCCATCTTCTGGCTCACGCGTCCGGCGACGATCATGATGTCGGCCTGGCGGGGGGACGCTCGGAAGACCTCCATGCCGAAGCGGGAGAGGTCGTAGTGGGCGCCACCGGCGGCCATCATCTCGATGGCACAGCAGGCGAGGCCGAAGTTCGCCGGCCACGAGCTGCGCGCCCTGGCCCAGTTGACGAGCAGTTCGAGCTTGCTCGTGATGACGTTGTGCGTCAGCCCACCCAGCCCGTCGTCGAGTACGGCGTCGAGTACTCCCATCGTGACTACGCCGCCTCGTCCGGCGCGGATTCTCCGCCCGTTCGGCGCCCGTCCGTGCCGACCCGGCGGATCGTCGTCGTCGCCGTGCGACCTGCGGTCACGGCGGCGGCGTCGGCATGCAGGCTGCGCGACCGCTGCAACGGCCCCCAGTCCAACCCGCCTCGCGCGACCTCGTACACGAACGTCAGGAAGAACAGCACCGAGAAGATGACGATCGCCACGAAGCCGTAGACGCCGAGCTCGGAACGGAGGATGGCGTACGGGTACACGAAGATGATCTCGATGTCGAACATGATGAACAGCATCGCCACGATGTAGAAGCTGACCGGGAACCGTTCGGGCGGCTCGCGACTCGGGACGATGCCGCACTCGTACGGCGCTTCCTTCGCCGCCGACGGCCGCCGCGGCGCGAGCAGTTTGGACGCTCCGAAGCTGAGGGCTCCGAACGCTGCGGCGAGCACCCCGAGCACGACGACCGGCAAGTACTGGCTCATTGGTTCAACCTCGCCGTTGCCCCAGTCCTTGCCTCCGTGCTCTCGACCGGGCACCAATGAGCAAAAGACCGCGCCGAATGACTCGCTCGCTCGAAGACTCGCTCGCTCATGACGTCGTGGCGGGGACGCGGCTGGCGCTGAGGTTGGCCGTGAGGAACCGCTCGCGGCGGTGCAGCAGCCAGCACAGCGTGACGAAGATGATGCCGGCGCCGACAGTCAGCACGGCGGCCGGCTGGCGGCGGGCGCCCTGGTCGCGGACCATGTACACGTACTGCCGCTGACGGGAGTCGTCGATGACAGGCGCCGCCGGGGCGCGGCCGGGCTCGTCGCGAGTCAGGACCAGCGGTGCGACTTCCACGACGACGTAGTGCGGCTTGTGGAAGAAGGCGAGGAAGTCGAGCGCCTCACCGATCTTCGGAGACCGCTCGCCGCCGATGTCGAACACGTTGAGGACCTGGAACTCCCCTGCCGCGAACGCGCCCGTCTCCTCGAGCAGCTCGCCGGCCGTGGCGCCGGACTGACCGAAGGCGGGGTCGGCGTCCTCGAGCAGCGTCCAGCCCTCGGCGCGGAACTGTTCGGCGACTGCAGCCGCCTGTTCGGGGAACGTGGCGTCGTCATCGACCTCGACGGGTCGGTCGAACAGGCCGGCCTGGTACAGCGCATCGTTGTCCTGCACCACGGTGCGCCCAGGCACGGCTTGCCACGAGGGCTCCGGGCCGCGCAGCCCGATCCCGTAGATCAACCAGATGATCCCCATCAGGAACATCCACCCGGTGAGGCCGGTCAGTGCGACGAGGAACCCGAGCCGGGCGCCGATGTTCGTCGCCATGACGAAGTAGATCGAGCCGCACAACGTCGCGACGGCGAGGACGACGGTGAGAATCCCGCGAATCTCCGGATCCCAGCCGATGGCCAGCAGTGCCGCCACTGTCGACGACATCTACAGGCTCCGCACGTAGTCGACGACGGCGGCGATCTGCTCGTCCGTGAGGAGCTGCCCGAACGCCGGCATGCGGCCGCTGCCCTGTCCCTGGCGGCCATAGCCCTGGCCGAGTTCGGAGCCGAGGCTGATGAACTCCTCCATCTCGGCATCATCGGGGAAGTGGGCGGCCGTCGACCCGGCCGTCAGGTTCCAGCCGAATGCACCCTGCCCGGGCTCCCCCGGCATGTCGTAGCTCCAACCTTGCGTGTGGCAGCGGGCGCAGCTGTACGCGCCGCTGGCGAGGTCGTTGTTGAAGAGCGCCTCGCCGTAACTGGCGTACGTCCCGTCGTCGACCAACTGCCGAGCGCGCGCCTCGATGTCGGCCTGCTCGTCGGCCGGCAGGTGGCCGCTCTCGCACAGCGGATCACCCTCTTCCTCGGCGGAGCACTCCTCGCGCGGGATCTGGATGGAGGCGATGTAGGCGATCAGTGTCGTGACCTGCTGGAAGTTCATCGGTCCGCCGCCGTCGAGGCCCCACGCCGCCATCGGCGAGCCGGGCCGTCCGTAGTCGAGGATGAAGCGGATCTCGCTCTCGTCGAAGCGGTACAGCGCGGTGTTCAGCGCCGGCGCCTTCCACTGCACAGCCTGCACTTCGTCCGTCAGTGGATTTGTGACGGTGTAGGCGGCCTCGCCACCCGTGGCGTTCATGCCGCCGTGGCAGCCGGCGCAGTTGAACCCCCCGTCCTCCGTCGTGGCGAAGAGATCGGCTCCCCAGCCGGCGAAGCGGTTGACCTTGCCCTCGGTGGCGCCGGCCTGGCGGTTGGGCTCGAGCACCCAGTACAGCGGCAGGGCGATGACGATGATCGCCAGCAGGATGACGCCGTACAGCTGGACCATCGTCAGCCGGCGGCCCTCCAGGATCTCGTCGGGATAGTAGGGCGTGCGGTTGGCGGCCAGCTCGAGCTCCGAGCCGATCTCCCTGCGCCCGGCGCTGACGTTGAAGAAGGCGTAGACGATCCACCCGAGGCCGACAACGGCGAGCAGGATCCACGCGATCGACGTGGTGGCGAGAGCCGTCATGTCGCCCGTTCACCGATGCGCGCGACCGAGCGCCAGCGAGCGAGATGGAGCGTGTTCACAGATGCGAGTGACCGAGCGCCAGCGAGCGAGATGGAGCGCGTCCACAGATGCGCGCGACCGAGCGCCAGCGAAAGAGCGGCCAGCAGCGGCCTGCGTGGCCGGGGAACGCAATGAACGGCCTGCGTGGCCGGGGAACGCAATGAACGGCCTGCGTGGCCGGGGAACGCAATGAACGGCCTGCGTGGCCGGGGAACGCAATGAGCGGCCTGCGTGGCCGGGGAACGCAGTCATCAGTGCTCGCCGCCACCGGTGATGCAGTGCGGGCCTTCGGCCTCCTGACCGGTCGTGTTCGTACCGATCGGCGGGCCGTCGATGACGGTGCCGGTGTCGACGGTGACGTCACCGTTGCCGGCGACGGTGATCGGGAAGCGGTCCATGCCGCGCGGCGCCGGGCCGGCCTTCTTCTCGCCGACCTGGTTGTACTGCGACCCGTGGCACGGGCACTCGAACCACTGGCTGGTGGGGCAATCCGGGACGCGGCAGCCGAGGTGGGGGCACTTCTGGTAGAGCGCGACGATGCCCTGCTCCATCCCGGCGAGGACGGCGTCGTCGTAGACCGCCGCGGCCTGCGGCAGTGCGTCGGCCGGGTACTCGGTGAGCCAGGTGCGCGCGCTGGATGCGTAGAAAAACCCGTTGCCGGTGCGGATCGTTTCGAGGATGTCACCGAGCTTGCCGATGACGACGGGCTGACCGAAGCCACCCTGCGCCGTCGGCCAGAGGAAGGCGACGAACCCTGCGGCGGCGAACGCGCCGAGACCGGCGCTGGTCAGCGTGATGCTCGCCCGGTTGAGGAACATCCGCCTGCTGACGCCGAGCGCCTCCGGATCGGGCGGCGACCACGGCGCGGGGGCACGCTC
>JALZMG010000530.1 GCA_030858325.1 Actinomycetota bacterium
ACGCCGGTCACCGTCACGGTGCGCGGCGTCGACGACGGCGGTGGGGTAGCGGCGGAGTCGCTGATCGACGGGTCGTCCATGTGCGCATTGTGGCTGGTCGCCGCGCATCCGAGGTTTCGCGCGCCCCGTCCGGGCGCCAGACCCTCCGGTGCACGAATACCTCGCGGGGATGGGCGGCCGCATCATCAACGGCCCGGGTCGCGTCGTTGGGAGGTGATGGCCCGGTTCGGCACGCCGGCGAGGAACGAGCTTGCGGCGGCCGCATCATTTTGCGGTCGGTTGCCGGTGTCGGGGGGCGGCCGTATCCTTTCTGGGTTCCCCGTACGCAGCCCTTGATCATGGGCGATTGCCGAGACGCGAGTTGATGCGCACCTACAGTCCCAAAGCCAGCGAGATCCAGCGCGAGTGGCACGTCGTCAATGCCGACGGTCTCGTGCTCGGGCGCATGGCCACCGAGATCGCCCGTGTGCTGCGCGGCAAGCACAAGCCGACGTTCGCGCCGCACATCGACACCGGCGACCATGTCGTCATCGTCAACGCGGCCAAGGTCGTGCTGACCTCCGGCAAGGCCGATCGCGAGCGCGTGTGGCGCCACAGCGGCTACCCGGGTGGTATCAAGTCCGACACGTACGGCGAACTGCTGGCGAAGAAGCCGGAGGACGCCGTGCGCCGGACGATCAAAGGCATGCTGCCGAAGGGCCCGCTCGGGCGCCAGATGCTGACGAAGCTCAAGGTGTACGCCGGTCCGGATCACCCGCACGCGGCGCAATCGCCAGAACCCCTCGACCTGTCTGCGGCGAAGGCCCGCTGAGCGAGCGAACGAAAGAGACCACGCCATGACCACCCCGCTGACCCAGACCACCGGCCGCCGCAAGGAGGCCATCGCTCGTGCCCGGCTGCGTCCGGGTACCGGGGTGATGACCGTCAACGGCCGCCCGTTCGACATGTACTTCACGACGCCTGCCCACCGCATGGAAGCCAGCGAGCCGCTGCGCGTCACCGATGCCAGCGAGCGCTTCGACGTCGACGCCTCGATCATCGGCGGTGGCGTCAGCGGTCAGGCCGGTGCCCTGCGCATGGCCATCGCCCGATCCCTCGCCGAGCTCGAACCCGAGACACGGGCGACGCTGAAGAAGGCCGGCTTGCTGACGCGCGATGCGCGTAAGAAGGAGAGCAAGAAGTATGGCCTCGTCAAGGCACGCAAGGCCAAGCAGTTCACGAAGCGCTGATCCCGTCGAGGCTCCCTGGCACCGCCCGGGCGCACGGCTGATGAAGTTCGGCACCGACGGCGTTCGCGGCGTCGCCAACACCGGCCTCACGGCGACCTTCGCACTCGACCTCGGGCGGTCTGCGGCACGCGTGCTCGGGGGGCGGGAGGCGGTCGTCGGTGGCGACACGCGCGTGTCGACGGCGATGTTGGAGGCGGCGTTCGTCGCCGGCCTGGCCAGCGAAGGCGTCTCGGTGCACCGCCTCGGCGTCGTGCCGACACCGGCCGTGGCGTTCGAGGCGGCCCGTCGCAACGCCCTCGGGGCAGTGATCTCGGCCTCGCACAACCCGTTCCACGACAACGGCATCAAGCTGTTCGCACGTGGGGGCACGAAGCTGCCAGACGACGTCGAACAGCGGATCGAGGCTGACGTCGCCGCACTGCCGCCTCCTGCCGGCGAGCCGGCGCAGCTCGCCGATCTCCAAGACAGCGAGGGTTACCGCGCCCACCTGCTCGGCGCGCTGGAAGGGCGGGACCTGCGCGGGTTGCGCGTGGTCGTCGACGCCGCCAACGGCGCGGCCAGCGGGCTGGCGGCGCAGGTCTTCGGCGACGCAGGCGCCGACGTCGTGGCGATCCACGACCGGCCGGACGGGCGCAACATCAACGACGGCTGCGGAGCGACGGACACGGCATCGCTGGCCGCAACCGTCACCGCCGTCGGTGCCGACCTCGGCGTCGCCCTGGACGGGGATGCCGATCGGCTGATGGCCGTCGACCATCTGGGGCAGCTCGTCGACGGCGACCACATCATCGCCATCTGCGCCCGTGATCTGCGCCGGCGCGGGTTGCTGCGCGACGACACCGTCGTCGTCACGGTGATGACGAACCTGGGATTCCGCCTGGCGATGGAGGCCGAGGGGATCCGCGTGGTGGAGACCGCTGTCGGCGACCGCTACGTGCTCGAAGCGCTCGACGCCGGACGGCTCTCGCTCGGCGGCGAGCAGAGCGGTCACGTGATCTTCCGGGACATGGCGACGACGGGCGACGGGTTGCTGACGGGTCTCGTCCTGTGTGACGCGCTGTTG
>JALZMG010000545.1 GCA_030858325.1 Actinomycetota bacterium
TGCTCGACCCGGCGTGGCCGACGACGACCGTGACGTCGCCGGCGGTCGCTTCGACCAGATCCGTGAGTGCCCGCCCGGGGTGGCCGGAGACGACACGCCCGGTCGTACGGCCATCGCCGTGGTCGGCCAGCAACGTGCGCATGAACTCCTCGCCGGCGGACTCGACGGCTTGCGTGTCGACCGCGGCGACGGCCTCGTAGCCGGTGACGATCGGGACCTCCCACGCATGCAGGGCGACGATGCTGTCGTCGTCGCCGGCCACGGACTGCGCCCACGCCAGCAGCGGGTGCGGCACCACCGCGTTGTCGGCACTGCCGGCCACGCCGACGACATACGTGGTCATGGCGTCAACGTAGCCCGGCGGCTCCCTCGTCCGACGGGAGCGACATGCCGACGGCCGCCCCGCCACCCGGCCGGGCATCGACGAACACCGTGCCGTGCTGGCGTTCGGCGACCTCGCGCACGATCGACAGCCCGAGCCCGGAGCCGGGAAGCGCGCGTGCGCCGTCGGCGCGGTAGAAGCGGTCGAAGATACGCTCGGCGTCACCGGGAGGGATGCCGGGGCCGCGGTCGAGCACCGTCACGCGACCGCCCCTGATCTCGATCTCGATCGGCCCGCCTGTGCGGTCGAACTTCGCCGCGTTGTCGACGAGGTTGGAGATGGCTCGTTCGACCGCACCGGCCGGGGCCGTGACCTCCGAGTTGTCGGCGCGCACCTCGACCGATCGACCATGGCGGCGCGTCGCCCGGTCGGCGATCGCCTCGGCGACATCGCCGAGCCGGAACGTC
This sequence comes from Actinomycetota bacterium, assembly GCA_030858325.1. Taxonomy (GTDB): domain Bacteria; phylum Actinomycetota; class Acidimicrobiia; order Acidimicrobiales; family Ilumatobacteraceae; genus JALZMG01. The sequence continues at coordinate 790 of JALZMG010000545.1, forward strand.
GTCGCCGTTGCATCGTCGGTCGCCCCCTTGGCGAGCGCGACCACCTCTTCGACGAGGCCGACCAGCTCCTCCGTCTCGGCATGCAGGTCGTTCAGCACCTTGTCGCGCGTGCCCGCGTCGAGGTCGGGGTGACGACGCAGAACGGCGACGTTCGTGCGCACGCTCGTCAGCGGCGTGCGCAGCTCGTGACCCGCATCCTCGACGAGACGCTGCTGGTCGGCTCGCGACGACGCCAGCGCGCCGAGCATGCCGTTGAACGCGGCACCCAGGCGGCCGACCTCGTCGTGGCCGCTCACCGGGACCTCGACGTCGAGACGTCCGGACTCCTGCACATCGGTGGCCGCCGCGGTCAACCGGCTCAGTGGCGCGGCGACCGAGCGGGCGAGCACCCATCCGATGACGGCGGCAATCGCCGACACGACGCCGACGAGCAGCGCTGTGCGCCAGCGCAGGTCGGCGAGCACGGACTCGGTCTCCTCCATCGCGCGGGCCACCTGGAACGCACCGCCGGGCAGACCCTCGGTGCGGATGCGGGCGGGGCCGAACTCGGTGTCGACGGTCTCGTAGACAACGGCGCGCGACTGGCCGACCACGTCCTCCGACTCGGCGCCAGGGGTGAACGTCCTGTCCCACGTCGAGTCGACCGGCGCACCGCCGGCGCTCAGCGTCTGCACGTAGAGGTCGAGGAGGCCGCGCCGCGGCAGGTCGATCCCACCCGGACGCACCTCGAGCGAGGCGCCCGCCGCCTCCAACGACCGGTCGACCTCCTGCACCAGCCGCCCACGGGTCGTGACGTAGCCGATGACGCCGACGGCGAGCGTCGTCGCCGCACCCAGCGCGGCCAGCGCCAGCGCCACGCGCCAGCGCAGGCTCATGACTCCCGCGCCGAGTAGCCGACACCGCGGACGGTCTGGATCAGGCGCGATTCGCCGTCGACCTCTGTCTTGCGGCGCAGGTAGCCGATGTACACGGCCAAGTTCTTGGAGTCGGGCCCGAAGTCGTAGTGCCAGATGCGCTCGTAGATCGTCGTGTGATCGAGCACGACACCGGCGTTGCGGACGAGCAGTTCGAGCAGGTCGTACTCGGTCTTCGACAGCTCCAGCTCACGCTCACCACGCCATGCTCGGCGCGCCGCAGGATCGAGTCGGAGTTCGGCCAGGCGCAGCTGCGCCGCCACCGTGCCGGCCTCCGGGCGGGTCCTGCGCAGCAGCGCCCGTAGTCGGGCCAGGAGCTCGTCCAGCTCGAACGGCTTCGGCAGGTAGTCGTCGGCGCCGGCGTCGAGCCCGGCGACGCGATCCCTCGTCTCCGTGCGCGCGGTGAGCATGAGGACGGGCACCTTGTTGCCGTCGGCACGGAGCACCTTGCACACCGTGAGCCCGTCGACGATGGGCATGGAGACGTCGAGCACGACGACGTCGGGGTTTGCCGTACCGGCCAGCTCGAGGGCCTCGGCGCCGTTGCCCGTGGGCACGACGTCGTAGCCCTCCAGGCCGAGCGCACGGACGAGCGCCTCGCGCACGGCACGGTCGTCCTCGGCGATCAGCAGCCGGTGTGCCACGGCGCCAGTGTGGCCTGCGCCGGTAAGAGTCCGGTGTGCGGCGAGCGCTCAGGCCCTGCGACGGGCGGCGGCGATGCAGACACCGCCGATGGCCACGGCGGCGACGGCGGCGACGGCACCGATTCCGAACCCGTCGGGCGAACCCGTCGCCGGCAACGTGACCACTGCGCCGGTGGCGGTTGTCGACGCGCCGCCGTCGAGCACGGTGGTCTCGCTGCTCGCGTCGGTGGTTCCGGTCCCGTCGTCCGAGCCGACCTCGATGTCGTAGACCGCCGACGACTCGCACGACACGACGAGTTGGTACAGGCCGGGGGCGTCGAACACCCACGAGGCGAACACGCTGCCGGCGTCGCCGAACACGCTGCCCGGCTCAGGTCGACCGTTGCGCCCCCACCGGGTGCGAGCATCTCGAACGTCGGCACGAGCGGCTCGGAGTCGTCGTCGGGGACGCAGATCATCTCCACGTCGACGATCTCGCCGACTTCCGGAAAGGAATCGCTGATCGAGGCAACCGGGGTATCGGCGAGTGCCGTTCCGCCACCCAGGAGCGTGAAGAGCGCGCCGGCGCCGAGTGCATGGGTCCACGTCCGCATGGTGGGCAACCATAGAGGGTTCGCCGGGCGCCCAACGGGGAACTGTCGTGGCGACCCCGTGATGAGGAGGTTTGACCATGCTCGGACGCGACAACCCGACGAACACCGATCCGGCCGACGGCTCCCGTGATGACGAAGCGCGGATCCGCGCCGACGAACGAGCCGACGTCGAGCGAGAGCTGCACGCGCTCGGCGACGACCCCGGCGATCGTGACCGCGACCGCGACGGTGTCGACGACCGAATCGAACGCGACGACCGCGACCGCGACCGCGACGGGCGGGACGATCGCCTCGAGCGTGATCGAGCCGGCGCCGCTGCCGCGGGTGCGGCGATGGCTGTCGACGCCCGCCACGACCGCGATCGCGACGGAGTGGACGATCGCCTCGAGCGGGACGACCGGGACGGGGTGTTCGTCAGGGAGGACGAGCCGATCGAGGTCCTGCAGACGCGGTCGTTCTCGTTCGGCCAGCTGCTGACGCTGTTGGCCGGCGCGGCGCTCGTCGCGCTCGGTGTCTTCGCGCTCATCCAGACCGGTCTGGACACGCCGCTGACGGGCCCGGAGAACGCCGAGGACGTGCTCGGCTGGAACCACACGCCGATGCTCGGCATCGTGGAGATCGTCGCCGGCGCGTTGCTGTTGTTATTCGCGCTGCGCCCCGGCGGCCGCTGGCTCGTCGCACTGGTCGGTGCCGCCCTCGTCGTCGGCGGCGTCATGATCCTCGGCGAGCTGGACTACGTGACCGACGATCTCGGCGCCGAGCAGAGCTTCGCCTGGGTGCCGATCGTGGCCGGAGCGATCGCCCTGTTCGCCTCGGTCCTGACGCCGCGCCGCCACAAGCGGGTCACCGGCATGCCCGTCATCCAGTAGCCCGGATCATCCGGTGGCGCCGTTGCCTATGTGGGCGCGGAGATTCTCAAACGCCCATCTGGGCGGCGCGCAGGTTCTGGGAACGTCCGCGCCCAGAAGGCCAGGTCTGCCACGCCTTTGCGCTAGAGGATGCGGACGGGGAGTTGGCGGGGGCCGCGGATCTGGCCGACGCTCCAGCGGACGGCTGCCGGGTCGGCCAGCTCGAACTCGGGGAAGCGGCCGAGGAACTCCTCGACGGCGATGCGGACCTCGAGCCGGGCCAGGTTGGAGCCGAGGCAGCGGTGGATGCCGAGGCCGAACGCGGCGTGGCGGTTCTCCAGGCGGTCGATGACGACCTCGTCGGCCCGCTCGAACATCTCGGGGTCGCGGTTGGCGGCCGGGAACGGCAGCAGCACCCAGTCGTCGGTCTTCATCGGGCAGCCGTGGAAGTCGTTGTCCTTGGCGACCATCCTGGCCATGGTCACCGGCGCGTACGCCCGCAGTAGCTCCTCGATCGCCGTCGGCATCAGCTCGGGCTCGGCGACCAGGCGGCGGCGATCCTCTGGGTGATCGGCGAGATGCCACACGCTGGAGCCGATGGCGCTCCACGTGGTGTCGATCCCGGCCAGCATCAGCAACACGATCGAGCCGCGCACGTGCTCCGGCGCCAACTTCTCGCCCATCAGCTCGACGTCGAGCAGGTACGACGTCAAGTCGTCCCGAGGGTGCTCGACGTGCTCGGCGATCTGACCGTCGAGGTAGGCGTCGAGCCGCTCGAACTTGGCCTGGCGCTCCGCGGGCGGGAGGTTGACTCCTTCCAGCACGTCGTGCACGAACTCGCGCATCAGGTCGTCATCGTCGAGCGGAAAGCCGAGCATCCGTGAGATGACGTTGACCGGAATGTGTTGGGCGTACTGCACCGCCGCGTCGACGACGGTCTCGCCCGGCGTGATGTCACCCATGTCGTCGAGCCGTTCCCGGCACAGCTTGCGCACCTCCGGCTCCCACGGCTCGATCTGCTTCGGCGCGAACGGGGGCAGGAGGAGACGCCGGGCGAGCTGGTGGAACGGCGGGTCGCTGGTGATCGGTGGCGCGCCGCCGACGGGCGGGTCGGGGATCTCGTCGGGATCGGCCGTGCTGACGACGACGGAGCGGCTGGTGAAGTGGTCGGTGTCGTAGGCCACTTCGCGGACGAGCTCGTGGGTCAGTGGCGCCCACATGCCGCCGTAGCGGTCCGTGTGGGCGACGGGGCAGCCGGCATCGCGCAGCTCGGCCCAAATCTCAGGCGCCCGCGGGTTGTACTGCGGGTCGGCGTGGTCGATGTCGGTGGCCCAGTCCTCGACCGGTCCGTAGATCCCGGCGCCGGCGGCGTACAACTCGGTCATCGGGCTTCCCTTCCGTCGTCGACCAACGAGATGGCGTACTCCGGGCAGTTGGCCACCGCCAGCCGGGCCTTGTCCTCCAGCTCCGGCGTCACCGTGCCGTCGCCGATGACGACGGCCTGGCCGAAGTCGTCGACGTCGAACAGCTCGGGCGCCAACGCATAGCAGCGGTTGTGTCCCTGGCACTTCTCGGTATCGACCAGTACGTGCATTTCGTCAGGCTAGGCGGGCAGCAGTCGAGCGCCGGCATGCATGCATGCCCTCGAGCGGAGACCATTTGACGCTTGTGGGCTCCCCCGCACCACGACTGGTTCTCGCAATGTACGTCAGAGAGACGTACACTCCGCTCCATGCCGACCAAGTCCGAGCGATGGACCCTGCGGGTCACGCCTGCCCAGGACGAGATCGTACGTCGAGTCCTGGAGGTCACTGGCGAGTCCCTCAACGAGTACGTCGTGCGGCACGCCGTCGGAGCTGCGCACCAAGATCTGGCCGACCGGCGGGTCTTCGCCGTCAATGACGAGGCGTGGGCCGAGCTGCAAGCGTTGCTCGATCGTCAGCCGGTGTCGAAGCCGCTCCTGGCGAAGCTGCTGTCGAAATCATCGGTTCTCGAACAACGCGAGTCGTGAACGGATACGTCGGACCCGAGCTCCTCGCACCCGACCATGTGCTCGACGGCTTCGACTGCGCAAACGTGGACTTGAACAAGTGGTTGGTCACGAGGTCACGACACAACCAACGTGAGGGTGCCAGCCGCACCTGGGTGGTCAGCGATCAGGACCGAGTCGTCGCGTTCTACGCCTCGAGCACGGCGGTCATCTTGCGGGCGGCGGCCACCAAGCGCGCCGCCCGCAACATGCCTGATCCGGTGCCGAGCGTGCTGCTCGCTCGGCTCGCCGTCGATCTGCAGCACCAGGGCCGGCGCCTCGGTGACGCCCTGCTCAAGCACTTCATCATCAAGGCGTGGGAAGTCGCGCAGATCACGGGCGTCCGCGTGCTGCTCGCGCACGCGGCCAACGAGTCTGCTGCGCAGTTCTACCTCCACCACGAGTTCGAGCGCTCCCCGCTCGACGATCTGACGATGATGCTGCTGGTCAAGGACATCGCCCGGTGATCACCCTCAGAGGTGTTCGACGTTGTCGCCGCTGACGACGTGGCGGGCGTCGAAGACGTAGCCGGCGTTG
>JALZMG010000014.1 GCA_030858325.1 Actinomycetota bacterium
CCACCGTGCTGCTGGCCGGCGACGAGCAGCGGGTTGAGGATGCGCCCGCAGTCGTCGACGGCGACGTGGCGCAGCAGCCGGACGGCTCCGGTCTCCACGTCCACCTCGACGACGGCGATGTGCGAGCCGAACGGGTACGTCGAGTCGGTGCCGTCGAAGTCGAGCTCGTGGCGTAACGGTCCCGGCTCCATCCCCTCTGGCAGCTTGGCCGGATCGGCGGACGCTGCGGCCAGCTCGGCCCACGTCACCCCGCGCGACGGCACGCCGGACACCTCGAGCTGGCCGTCCCCGACGACGATGTCGTCGACGCCGGCCTCGAGCACGTTGGCGGCGATCTGCTTCGCCTTGGCGAGCACCTCGGTGGACGCCACGTGCACGGCGCTGCCAGCGGTCTGCAGCGAGCGCGAGCCCATCGTCCCGGCGCCGCGTGGCACGGCGGCGGTGTCGGAGTTGACGAACGTGAAGCGGTCCATCGGGATGCCGAGGACGTCACTGGCGAGCATGGCGAACGCGGTGTGGTGGCCCTGGCCGTGGGCGCTGGTGCCGACGAACAGGCTGGCCGTCCCGTCGTCGTGGACCTCGACTGCGCCGTACTCGACGTGCAGTCCGATGGGCGCGGTCACCTCGACGTAGGACGCCACCCCGATGCCGAGTTGCACCTCATCTCCGCGCTCGCGACGTGCCGCCTGCTCGGCGCGCAGCTCGTCGTAGCCGGCGGCGGCGAGGGCGGCATCGAGCGCCGTGGCGTACTCGCCGGAGTCGTAGTTGGCACCGGTCGGCGTCGTGAGGGGGAACGTGCCGGGGCTCAGGAAGTTGCGACGACGGATCTCCGCCGGATCGAGCCCGAGGTCGTCGGCGGCGACGTCGAGCACGCGCTCGATCAGCTGCGTCGCTTCGGGTCGACCGGCGCCGCGGTATGCACCGGTCGTGGTCGTGTTGGTGACAGCGGTGACGGCGTCGAAGTGGATCTGCGGCACGTTGTAGACGCCGGGCGCCATCATCTGCGTGAGCATCGGCAGGATCGCGCCGATCGCCGGGTAGGCACCGGCCGACGCGACGACCTTCGCATCCAGCCCGACGATGGTGCCGTCGAGCTTCAGCCCCAGCTTCGCCGTCATCACGTAGTCCCGCCCGTGGACGAGCGAGACCATGTCCTCGGAACGGGACTCGGTCCACTTGACCGGTCGCCCGAGCGCCCGTGCCGCGGCGGCGGCCACGAGGTATTCGACGTAGACAGCCGCCTTCGGCCCGAACCCTCCCCCGACGAGGGGGCAGACCACGCGCAGCTGCTCGGGTGGCAGCCCCAGCGCCGGGGCCATCGCCGCGTGGGCGCCATGCGGGGCCTGGTGCGACAGCCAACACGTGATGCCGCCGTTCGGCTCGCCGGGTACGGCGAGGATGGCGTTGCACTCCATCGGCACCCCGGCGAGCCGCTGGCTCACCATCGTGACCTCGGCGACGGCCTCGGCCCCGGCGAGCGCGTCGACGTCGGCGCCGAACGTGGTGCCGAAGCAGATGTTCGACCCGTGCTCCGGGAACAGCACCGGGGCGTCCTCGGCCATCGCCGCGGCCGCGGTGGTGACGACCGGGAGGGGCTCGTAGTCGACGACGACCGCATCGGCGGCGTCGACCGCCTGGTCCCGGGTCTCGGCGATGACGGCGGCCACGATGTCGCCGACGAAGCGGACGCGCTCGCCGGCAAAGACCGGGCGGTTCAGCTCGGTGGGCATCATCGGGAAGGCCTGGAACGGTGCCAGCCCGAGGTCCGTGCCGTCGCCGGCGCGATACACGGCCACGACACCCGGCATGGCCTCGGCATCGGCCGCGTCGATGGACGTGATCGTGCCGTGGGCGACCGACGAGCGGACGAACACGACGTGGGCCGTTCCGGGCTCGATGAGGTCGTCGGTGTACTTGCCCTCACCGGTCAAGAGGGCCGGATCCTCCAGCCGCTGGACCGAGTTGCCGAGTATCGAACCTGCCGTCGCCATTTGCCACGCCCCCTTGTTGAAACCCTGCCGCACCGTAGCCGCACGACCGGGACGGTACACTGGAGACTCCGTTCTCGCCGGAGTGAACCATGAAGACCGACACCCATCCCGCATACGCCGACACGCTCGTCAGGTGTTCGTGCGGCAACACGTTCAGCACACGCTCGACCAAGGGCGGCGACCTGCACATCGAGCTGTGCAACGAGTGCCATCCGTTCTTCACCGGCAAGCAGAAGCTGGTCGACTCCGGTGGCCGCGTCGAGCGCTTCAACAAGCGCTACGGCGCCCGCAAGACCGCCACGACCGCCAAGAAGTGACCGTCCGGGCGGCGGGCCGCCCGTGACGCCTGCCGACGCTCCGGATTCCACGGATTCGGGGCGCGTCGCACGACTGCGCGGATTACAGCTGCGCGTCGTCGTGCGCGATCACCTCGGCCGCGAGGTGGCCGGGGACCCGGTCGGCTTCGGCGTCGGAGTCGGCCTCGTCGACGATGGGCGGGCGTGGGCGTTGCTCGACGGCGCCGAGCACGACCCCGGGCGCGGGCTCGGCCCGGCGCTGCACTCACCGTCGGGGACGCCGCGTGGGTGCTCATCGATCCGGCCTCACGGGACGGCCGGGGGCTCGGTCCCGCTCTGGTCTGGGCGTCGCGCCGTGGCGCCACGTCGCTGCATGTCGTCGCCGAGCAGGGC
>JALZMG010000025.1 GCA_030858325.1 Actinomycetota bacterium
GCGCCGGGCTGGTCGCCGTCGCCGTCGTCGCCGCCGGCGCCGGCTGGCTCGTCGCCCGCTCCTCCGGCGAGCGACTGGCCGGCCAGCAGATCACGGGCGTCGATCCGCGCCAGGACCTCGACGCAAAGCTCGTGCAGGCTCGCGTCCTGACGGGCACCGACGTTCCCGCCGCGCTGGCGCTGTACGACGAGATCCTGGCCGAGCAGCCGGAGCACCCGGAGGCGCTGACCTATCACGGGTGGCTGCTCTATGTCTCGGCGTTGCAGGCCGACGCGCCGGAGGTGCGCCAGCTCGCCCGCGCCACGGCCGACGACGAGCTGGCTCGGGCTGCCGCTGCCGATCCGGACTACGCCGACCCGCACTGCTTCCTCGGCGTCATCGCCGCCAACGCCGACGACGACGTGGCGACTGCGCGAGCCGAGATCGACATCTGTCTCGCGCTCGGCCCGCCGGCCTACGCCCGCGGCATCGTCGAGGCCTTCGCCGCCCGCCTCGACGAGACCGGCCCGACGACGACCACTGGCTGAGTCCGCAACCTTACGGCTGGCGGGGGTCGGCGCCTGGCGGAGGTTCGGCGCCTCCGGCGATCACATCGCCGTCTCCGGCTCGATCGAGTACCCAGACCGTCGCCTTGCGCCAGTCGGGCGGTCCCGTGACGCGCATCCCGCGGCGGGCCAGGGCCCCCAACAACTCGGGGATCACGTCGCCGTGGCTGCACAGCACGGCCCGGTCGGCGACCTCGCCGAGCAGCTCCAGGGCGCCTTCCAGCGATGCGCCCTCGGTCAGCCGCTCGTCGGGCATGATGTCGATCCCCAGCAGCGATCCGAGCGGCTCCAGCGTCTGCACGCAGCGCACGTACGGGCTGGCGTAGAGCGCGCTCGGTCGTTCCGGCGCCAGACGCTCGGCCAGCGCGTCGGCCTGCTTGCGGCCCGACGCCGACAACGGACGGAGGAGATCGTCGCCGTCCCATCCCGAGCGTTGCCCGGCCTTCGCATGCCGGACGACGAACAGGCTCACCGCCGAGCAGTCTCGCCGGTCAGCGCGACGTGGCGGTCCGTCAGCCCGCGCACGACGAGGAACCAGGCCACCGCGGCGGCGACGGTCACGGCCGCGGAGATCATGCTGATGGCCTGCGTGTCGACGAGCGCGTCGGCCAGATCGTCGGCGTCCTGCCCGAACGCCTGGAGGAACGTCGCCGCGCCGGCGATGGCCAGTGCGACCGGGATGACGGAGTAGAGCAGGAACCACACGTAGACGAGCACCGGTTCCGGTCCGGACCGCCAGCGATCGTCGCCGGGCGGCACGGCGGGGTCGGCGGCCTTCCAGTGCTCGCGCAATGTCAAGGTCGGGATGACGTAGAGGACCGGCGGCAGGAACCACCCGCCGATCGCCCATCCGGGTCCCCACGTGATGCGGCGGCCGAGCGTCCGGTGGTTCTTGGCGATGCGGTGCAGCCAGATCATCGTCAGCACGACGATGGCGATCGTCGCCGCGCCGACGAAGAGTTGGGCGAAGGCGTTGCCGGCCTGGCGCTCGGTGAACGTGTCCTCGTCGATCGTGCCGGCGATGAACTCACGTGCCGCGTCGACCTGGGCGGGCGTGGTAGCGAAGACGATCACGTTGCCGACGGCGACGGCGGCGAGCAACACGTAGAGGGCGGTGCGCAACTTGTGGACCCGCTGCAGCGGGACGGCGCCGGCGAGGGTCGGCTCGTAGCCGACGTACCCGGGGGGCGGCGTCAGGTTGGGCGGCGGCGGGGGAAACGACGGCGGGCCGGAGGTGCTCACGGGGGCGACGCTACTCAGCGGACCGCCGTACGGGTTCGTGGTGTGAAAACCCGCCAGAACTCCGCATCAAAGCTCGTGAGAATCCGAAACTCAGCTGATCTTGAGCGCGGAGCTGTAGATCTTCTTCGGGCGCAGGTCGACGGCCACTTGCTCGGCGAGACGGTGGAAGATGCGCCCAACTTCGCTGTCGGGGTCGACGGCGGCGATCGGGCGGCCGTCGTCGCCACCCTGGCGCAGGTCCGCCACGAGCGGCAGCTGGGCGAGCAGCGGCACACCGAGCTCGGCCGCCAGCTCGGCGCCACCGCCGGCGCCGAACAGCTCGTAGCGCGTGCCGTCATCGCCGGTGAACCACGACATGTTCTCGATCACGCCGCGCACCTGCAGGTTGACCTTTTCCGCCATCGCCGCCGACAGGCGGGCCACCTTCTGCGCCGCCGGCTGCGGCGTCGTGACGATGAACACCTCGCCGCGCGGCAGGTACTGGCTGAGCGAGATGGCGATGTCGCCCGTGCCCGGCGGCATGTCGACGAGCAGGAAGTCGGGATCGTCCCAGTAGACGTCGGTCAGGAACTGCTCGAGCGCCTTGTGCAGCATCGGCCCGCGCCACACGACGGCCTGGCCCTCCGGCACGAAGTAGCCGATCGAGATGCAGCGCACGCCCCACGCCTCCGGCGGCAGCAGCATCTGGTCGATGACGGTGGGCTCGTGATCCGTTCCGAGCATGCGCGGGATCGAGTAGCCGTAGATGTCGGCGTCGAGCACGCCGACGGAATGGCCGCGGGCGGCGAGCGCGACGGCCAGGTTGGTCGTGACGCTGGATTTGCCGACACCGCCCTTCCCGGAGGCGATGAACAGCGGGCGGGTGCGCGACCCGGCCTCGGCGAACGGGATCGCCCGCCCCTCGGCATGACCGTGCGCGTGACCCGTTCCGGCCGAGGCAGCGGGGTCGCCGTGCAATCGGCGGCGCAGGTCCTCGCGCTCCTGATCGGTCATCACGGTGAACTCGACCCCGACGCCGGTCACGCCGGCGAGCGCGATCACGGCGGTGCTGACGCGCGTCGTGATCTCGTTCTTCAGTGGGCAGCCGGGAACGGTGAGCGCGACGAGGACGACGACGGTGCCGTCGTCGCCGATGCGGATGTCGCGGACCATGTTCAGATCGACGATCGAGCGGTGCAACTCGGGGTCCTCGACGGGGCGCAGTGCCTCGATGATCTGTTCGTTCGTCGCTGGCATCAGGGTCTCGCTCGCTGCCGTCGCTGGGGGTGCCGCCGGGTCGGCATTGGGTGCCGCCACGGCCCGGGGAATTTGCACTACGGGCATAGGTAGAATACCGGTCGTGGGGCGCCCGACCGCTGACCGACCGGCGCCGCCGCGCGCCTCGCCGC
>JALZMG010000058.1 GCA_030858325.1 Actinomycetota bacterium
GGCCTCGCGCGTGGTGGCGATGTCCGTGGCGACGGCGGCGGTCGCCGGCGCGTTCGCGGGCTGCGCCGACGGCACGGCGCCGGTCGACCCGCTGGCGGCGGTCGTCGCCATCACCGCCACCGGTTGCCGCCCGACGGCCACGAACGCGGTCGGGACGGTCATCGGCGACGAGCTCGTGGTGACGGTCGCCCACGCCGTCGCCGGCGAGCGCGAGATCACCGCGCGTACGGCCGACGGGCAGGAGCTGCCCGCCGTCGTCGCCGCCATCGACCCGGGATTGGATGTTGCCGTGCTGCGCATCGACGGCCTGGCCGCTGCCGCGCTGGCGATCCGCTCCTACGTGGACGACGACGACGTGTCGCTGCTCGGCGTGCACGACGAACTGGTCGATCGTCGCCCGGTCGTCGTCCGCCGGCGGGTGACCATCCGCACGACCGACGTCTACCGCCAAGGTGAGCATCTCCGACCGGGGCTGGAGGTCGAGGCCGGCGTGCGCTCCGGTGATTCGGGCGGAGGCCTCGTTGCCGCCGACGGCAGCCTCCTCGGCCTCGTGTGGGCGGCGAGCCGCGAGGCCGACGATCGAGCGTGGGCCGTGACGTCGGCGGCGATCGTGCCGCTGGTCGCGGCGGCCGAGTCCGGTCGGTCGCCGGATCGTGCGAGATGTTCGCGGTGACCTCCGTCGCGACATATCGTGACGCAGTGGTTTCGGCTCGCGCCCGGTTCTTCGAGGACAATGGGTACCTCGTCGTGCCGGACGTCCTCGATGCGGACGGCGTGGCCGCCCTGCGCCACGAGGAGGCCGACATCTGCCGCGGCGAGCGGGGCGCGGTCGACGGGTTGGAGCCGCTGGACGACGCCGACGACGACGCCGTGATGAGGCAGTACCTGTGCATCCACTTCCCGCACAAGATCTCCACGCTGATGCGCGACGCGCTCGCCGAGCCGGGCATCGTCGACGTGCTCGGCGAGCTGATCGGCCCCAACGTCAAGTGCATGCAGTCGATGCTGTTCGTCAAGCACGCCGGCAAGCCCGGGCAGGCGTGGCACCAGGACGAGTACTTCATCCCGACGCGCGACCGCTCACTCGCCGCGGCGTGGATCGCCCTCGACGACGCCACGCGCGAGAACGGCGCGCTGTGGGTGATCCCCGGCTCGCACCGCAACGGTGTGCTCTGGCCGATGGGGCCCCACGACCGTGACGACGAGTTCGATCCTGGCCACGAGGCGCACGACTTCCCGTTCGAGGAGTCGCAGGCGGTCAGCTGCGAGGTGCCAGCCGGCGGTGTCGTGTTCTTCTCCGGGTACCTCCTCCACCGTTCGTTCCGCAACCGCAGCACGGGGTTCCGGCGGGCGCTCGTCAACCACTACATGAGTGCGGAGTCGCTGCTGCCGTGGGACTGGGACGGCCGCCTGGCCGCCACTCGCGACAATCGCGACATCGTGCTAGTGCGCGGCGAGGACCCGTACGCGTACAAGGGAACGGAGGATCTGACGTTCCCGTTCCTGCGCCCTGAGACACCGGCCCAGCGCCACGCCGCGCAGAAGGTGTTCTGAGCGGCGTCAGCGCGCGCGCAAGGTGTCGCGCAGCGCGCGCATGCCGATCGGCTCGACGTCCTGCGCCCGCCACCACGCCAGGAACCGCTCGTCGCGCAGCAGGTGGTACTCGTCCGTGCGGATGTGCGCCGTGGCCGGCTCGATCGCCTCCAGCTCGCCCGGCGCGTTGGGGTGCAGGGCGAGGAACGTCAGCCCGGCGCCAGCACGGCGCCCATGTGGGCGTCGAGGTGGGTGACGTCGATCCGCGGCCAGGGCCCGATCGACCTGCGCCCGCAGTTCGAGCTCGACCGCCTGCGGATCGGCGTGCCGCCGCACGCTCTTGACGTCGCGCCAGAACGAACCGCTGTCGTCGGTCATCCCGGCCGTCGCCGCCGGCGCGCTGATCGGCCCCCACCGGTAGCTGGCCTTCTCCGCCGTCAAGGTGAGGTGGACCCCCAGGTCGAGTGCCTCGTCGTCGGCCGCCGCAGCGGCGACCTCGCCGAAGCCTGGGCACGGCACCATCACCGACCCACTCGTCACCACGCCGGCCGCCGCCAACTCGAGGAACGCCACGTTGGCCCCGTGACACATGCCGACGTCGTCTTGGTGCACGACGACGCGCTTCGTCACGGGCGGCTCCCCTCGCTCGGGGCGTCGATGGCGATTGCTGTACCGGTGCGTGCGGCCTCCGTGACCGCCAGCGCGATGCGCGTGGCGGCGGCGCTCGCTGCCGGCCTCGAGCTCGAGCACGGCGACCAGGTTGTCCACGTCGCCGGCGGCGCCGACGTCGACGTCGACGATCGGCAGGGACCACGCCGACACGCTCGTGATCCGCTGCGCCGTCAGCCACGACGCCAGATCGAACTCGTGCACTCCGCAGTCGACGGCCAGCCCGCCGCTGACGGCCGGATCACAGAAGGCGGCGGGCGGCGCCGCGGCGTCCCACTGCGACAGGCGGACCATCAACGGCGTCCCGATCGCACCGGCGGCGATGCAGCGCTTGAGCGCCGACCACGGTGGCGAGAATCGCCGCCAGAACCCGACCTGCAGCACGAGATCGAGGTCCGCCGCGCGCGCCCCGAGCGACCGTGCCTCGTCGGCGTCAAGGGCCAGCGGCTTCTCGCAGAGGACATGGAGCCCCGCGTCGAGCGCGGCCGTGACGAGCTGCGGGTGCGTCGGCGTCGGCGACGCGATCAGGCAGGCCTCCAGACCGGGATGGGCGAGCGCGTGGAGGACGTCAGTGTCGCGCGTCGCCGTCGGCCTGACGGCGCCGGCTGCGGCCAGCGCCCCCGGTGACGGCTCGGCGAGCGCCACGACGTCGAGCTCGTCCACCGCTTCGAGCGCGCCGAGGTGGAACCGTCCCATCCGCCCGAGCCCGACGATGGCCGTGCGCAGCGGTTCGAACGGCATCGCCGCCCGAGCCTACGACAGGCCGACGATCTCGCCGGACTCGTCGAAGTCGATGACGGCGGCAGCAGGGCGGGTGCCGAGGCCGGGCATCGTGCGCATCTCGCCGCAGATCGGGTAGACGAAGCCGGCGCCGACCGACGCCCTGACCTCGCGCACCGTCAACGTGTGTCCGGTCGGCGCGCCCTTCAGCGAGGCGTCGCCGGAGATCGACAGGTGCGTCTTGGCGATGCACACGGGCAGGTGGCCGAACCCGTTGTCGGTGTAGTTGGCCAGCTGGCGGTCGGCGATCGGTAAGTAGGCGACGCGCCCGGCGCCGTAGATCGTCGTGGCGACGGTCTCGATCTTCTCTTTCAACGACGCCGTATCGGGGTACAGAAAGTGGAAGTCGTTCGGCTCCTCGCAGGCCTCGACGACGGCCCGGGCCAAGTCGGTGGCCCCGGCCCCGCCGTCAGCGAAGTGCGTGCACACGGCCACCCGGGCGCCGGCCGACTCGGCGACGCGCCGGATGGCCTCGTGCTCAGAGGGATGGTCGGTCGGGAACGCGTTGATCGCCACCACCGGCACGACGCCGTGGGCCTTCACGTTGTCGATCTGCTTGCGCAGGTTCGCCGCGCCGGCGTCGACGTCGTCGGGGTTCTCGCGCAGCATGTCCTCCGGCAACGGCTTGCCGGCGACGACGCGATACTTGCCGGAGTGCGCCTTGAGCGCGCGCACCGTGGCGACGAGCACGGCGGCGTCGGGCGTCAGTCCGGACGTCCGGCACTTGATGTTGAAGAAACGCTCGGCGCCCATGTCAGCTCCGAAGCCGGCCTCGGTGACGAGGTACTCGCCGGCGTGGATGCCGATGAGGTCGCCGACGATCGACGAGTTGCCGTGGGCGATGTTGCCGAACGGGCCCGCGTGCACGATGACCGGCGTGTTCTCCAGCGTCTGCAGCAGGTTCGGTTTGATCGCCTCGCGCATGATGACGGCCATCGACCCAGCACCCTGCAGCTGCTCGGCAGTGACGGGCGTACCCGCCGCGGTATAGCCGACGACGATCCGCCCGAGCCTGGTGCGCAGGTCGTCCTGTGACGTGGCCAGCGCGAGGATCGCCATCACTTCCGACGCGGCCGTGATGTCGAAGCCGCTTTGGCGGGCGACGCCGTCCTCGCGGCTGCCGAGCCCGATGACGATGTTGCGCAGCGCGCGGTCGTTGACGTCGAGCACGCGGCCCCACGTGATGTTGTGCGGGTCGAGGCCGAGCTCGTTGCCTTGATGGAGGTGGTTGTCGAGCATCGCCGCGAGCAAGTTGTGGGCCGCCGTCACGGCGTGGAAGTCGCCGGTGAGGTGCAGGTTGAGCAGCTCCATCGGGATGACTTGGCTGTAGCCGCCGCCGGCGGCGCCGCCCTTGATGCCGAACGTCGGCCCCATCGACGGTTGGCGCAGGCTGAGCACGGCGTTGTGCCCGATGTGCTGCATCGCCTGGCAGAGGCCGACGGTCGTCGTCGTCTTGCCTTCGCCGAGCGGTGTCGGCGTGATCGCCGTGACGACGACGTACTTCGCCCGCGGCCGGTCGGCGAGCTCGCCGATCGCGTCCAGACGGATCTTGGCGAGGTCCGACCCGTACGGCTCGAGCAGGTGCTCGCCGATACCCATCCGGGCGGCGATCTCGGCGAGCGGCTTCGCAGTTGCGGCGCGGGCGATGGCGAGGTCGGACGGAAACGACATGAACTCCTCCGGGGTCGAACGACCGTCACGATGACGTCGGGCACAGTCTGACCGATCGCGGCGCGTTCCACAATACGGGCTTGTTCCGTCTGTCGGACCACGGCGACGACACCATGCGCTACCGTGAACACCGTGCCGCGCCGGACCCACGAGTTCGCCCCGCTTCCCCGGCTGACGCAGCCGCTCGTGCGCGACGGTGGGAAGCTGCGGCCGGCGTCGTGGGACGAGGCACTGCAGCGCGCCGCCGACGGGTTGCGCACGACCCGGCGCGAGGCCGGCCCCACGGCGGTCGGCTTCTTCTCCTGCTCGAAGTCGACGAACGAGATGAACTACGTCGCCCAGAAGTTCGCCAGAGCGGTCATCGGCACGAACAACATCGACTCGTGCAACCGGACTTGACACGCGCCCTCCGTGGTCGGTCTGGCCACAGTCTTCGGAGCAGGGGGTGGGACGTCCTCCTACGCCGAGATTGAGGACACCGACGTCATCGTGATGTGGGGGTCCAACGCCCGTGACGCCCACCCGATCTTCTTCCACCACGTCCTCGCCGGCGTGCGCAACGGCGCCGCGCTGTACGTCGTCGACCCCCGTCACAGCTCGACCGCCCAGTTCGCCGACGTGTGGCTCGGCCTGCACGTCGGCACCGACGTGGCGCTGTCCAACACGATCGCTCGCGAGATCATCCACGCCGGTCTCGTCAACTCGGCGTTCGTCGAGCGGGCGACGACCGGGTTCGACGAGTACGCCGCCTCGGTCGAGGAGTGGACGCTCGAGCGCGGCGCCGAGGTCACCGGCGTCCCTGCCAACGCGATCCGCGAGCTCGCTCACGCCTATGCGCGCGCTGATCGCGCCCAGCTGTGCTGGACGCTCGGCATCACCGAGCACCACAACGGCGTCGACAACGTGCTCGCGCTCATCAACCTCGCCCTCCTCTGCGGTCACGTCGGGCGGCAGGGGTCCGGGCTCAACCCGCTGCGCGGGCAGAACAACGTCCAGGGCGGCGGCGACATGGGCGCGCTGCCGAACAAGCTGCCCGGATTCCAAGATGTCGTCGACGACGCCGCGCGCGCCAAGTTCGAGGCCGAGTGGGACGTCACGATCCCGCCGCGCAACGGCTGGCACCTCACGGAGATGTTCGCGGCGATGGACTCCGGCGACATGAAGGCGCTGTACGTGATCGGCGAGAACCCGGCGCAGTCCGAGGCCGACGGCCACCACGCCGCCGAGGTGCTCGGCAAGCTCGACCACCTCGTCGTCCAGGACATCTTCTTGACGAAGACGGCGCAACTGGCCGACGTCGTGCTGCCCGGGTCGGCGTCGTGGTGCGAGAGCAACGGGACCGTCACCAACTCCGAGCGGCGCGTGCAGTTGGTGCGCAAGGCGCTCGATCCGCCGGGCGAGGCGCGCGACGACGTGCAGATCCTCCTCGATCTGGCCCGCGTGATGGGCCACGAGTGGGACTACGGCGCGCCGGAGGAGATCAGCGAGCGCGTGTGGGACGAGCTGCGGCGGATGTCGCCGATGCACGCCGGGATGTCGTACCAACGCCTCCAGGACCATGGCGGCATCCAATGGCCGTGCTACTCGCTGGACCGGCTCGAGCCGTCGTTCCTGCACGGCAGGCTGTGGGCCGACGATCCGGACGAGCGCGGCCGGCCGGCGCCGTTCAGCGTCGTCGTCGACGACCCGCCCGTCGACCAGCTCGACGACGAGTTCCCGCTGCGCATGACGACCGGTCGCCGACTCGACTCCTACAACACCGGCGTGCAGTCCGGTGGGTTCCGCAGCCCCAACCGGCGCGGCGAGACCATCGACGTCTCACCGGAGGACGCCGAACGCCTCGGCGTCGCCGATGGCGAGGTGGTGCGTGTGTCGTCCCGGCGGGGCACGGTCGAGGCGCCGGTGCTGCTCGACGCGGCGCTGCGACCAGGCCTCGTGTTCATGACGATGCACTTCCCCGACGAGGTCGACGTCAACCTGCTGACGATCGAGGCGCTCGATCCCAAATCGGGCACGGCCGAGTTCAAGGCGACGGCGGTGCGCATCGACAAGCTGGCGGCCGCCGCGCCGCTGGCCGTCGCCGGCGACTGACCGGCGCACGGCGGGAAGCGGCGAGGGACGGCGATGGACCTGAAGATCGGCAC
>JALZMG010000059.1 GCA_030858325.1 Actinomycetota bacterium
CCAGGCCGTGTCAGCCCGGGCGGCGGACGAACAGGACCGGCTGGGCGCCCGAACGTGTCGCCGACGGGCGGGAGTGGTCCATCGCCGGGCGCGGCGCGGAGCCGGCGCCGACACCGGCGAGCAGCGCCTGTCCGTGCCCGCGCACGCACTCGGGGTCCGGGCCGTCGAGGGGCAGCCCGGTGAAGAACTTGGCGGCCATGCACCCTCCCTGGCAGGCGTCGTAGCTCCCGCAGCTGGCGCAGGCGCCGGCCGACTCCGGCTGGCGCAGCGCGAGGAACAGGTCGCTCTCCCGCCAGATCTTGGTGAACCCTCCCTCGTCACGCACCGAGCCGGCCTTGAACTCGTCGTGGATCACGAACGGGCAGGCGTAGACGTCGCCGACCGGGTCGATGAGACAGACGACGCGACCGGCGCCGCACATGTTCAGGCCCGGCAGCGGCTCGCCGAGCGCGTTGAGGTGGAAGAACGAATCGCCCGTGAGCACGGAGTCGCCGTGGGCGAGCAGCCACCGGTAGATGTCCAGCTGCTGGGCGTTCGTCGGGTGCAAATCGCCCCACGAATCGGCGCCGCGGCCGGACGGCCGCAGCCGGGTCACGCGCAGCTGTGCGCCGTAGCCGTCGGCCAGCGCCTTGAACGCGTCGAGCTGGTCGACGTTGTGGCGGGTGACGACGACGGAGATCTTGAACGGCCCGAACCCCGTTGCGGCCAGATGGTCCATGGCTCGACGGGCGGCGGCGAACGAACCGGCGCCACGCACCTCGTCGTTCGTCGGCGCGTCGACACCGTCGATGCTGATCTGCACGTCCAGGTAGTCCGTCGCCGCCAACCGCGCCGCGGCGGCGGCGTCGAGGAACGTGCCGTTCGTGGAGAACTTGACGCCGATGCCGTTGCCGACGGCGTGATCGACGAGCTCGAAGAAGTCGCGCCGGATCATCGGTTCGCCGCCGCCGATGTTGACGTAGAAGACCTGCAGCCGGCGCAGCTCGTCGAGGACCGCCTTGGCCTCGTGCGTCGTCAGCTCGGCAGGGTCACGACGTCCTGACGACGACAGGCAGTGCACGCAGGCCAGGTTGCAGGCGTACGTCAGCTCCCACGTCAGGCAGATCGGCGCGTCCAACCCGTGCTTGAGCCGGTCGACGAGCGTCTCAGCCGGCATGAGCGGGCTCGCGCAGCAATCCGGAGTCGACGAGCGAGGCGAGTGCGGACACGAACGCCGGCCAACGGGACTCGGCGATCGCGCACGCCCGCAGGGCGGCGGCGACACTGTCGTGGTCGCCCAGCGCGCGCACGACGCGCAGCACGTCAGGGTGCTTCAGAAACGTCAGGCGGCGGTTGCCGTAGTGGTAGGCCAGCGCGCCGAACGGTTCGGGTCGCAGCGAGACCTGGGCGTCGAGTGCGAGCCGTCGATCGAGCATGGCGAGGGGGTCCGCGAGTGGCGATGTCGTGGTCGGGTCACGTCGTTGAGCAGATGATGGCCCGGTTCGGCACGCCGGCGACGAAGGAGCTTGCGGCGGCCGCATTCTCAGCGTCGACGTCAGTAGACGCCGCACATCCCGTCGATCGAGATCTCCTCGACGAGCAGTTCCTCCTCGACGAGCACCTCGCCGGCCGCTGTCGGTTCGTGGCCGGCAGCGTCATCGGAGCCGACGGTGACCGCAGCAACGTTGGGTTCCATGCCCGCCGAGCGTACCGCTCCGGGTCCCCTCGTTCCGTCCTTCGGAACCGGCCGCGACCGGCCGGTTCGAAAGGACAGAAACCTCCTCGTCCCCGCCCGGGTGGGGGCGGGAGACTGGCGTCATGCCGGGTACGGGAGCGTCCCGTTGGCGAGCCCTGCTCGCCATGCTGCGGCCCGACGCCCGCCGTTGGGCCGTCCTCGGCGCGCTCCTCGCCGCCGGCTCGGCCCTTGCGCTGACCGGCCCGCTGGTGGTGCGCCTCGTCGTCGACCGCGCCGCCGGCGATGCTGATGCCGCGGACATCGTCCGCCTCGCCGTTGCCTTCCTCGTCATCGCCGTGGTCGTGCAGGTCGTCGAGGTCGTCGTGGCCCGTCAGGCGACCGTCGTCGCGTGGTCGACGACGAACGACATCCGCCTGCGCATCACGCGCCACGTGCTCGGGCTCGACCACGAGTTCCACCGCACGCACACCCCGGGTGAGCTCATCCAGCGCGTCGACGGCGACGTGACGTCCGTGTCGGACTTCCTCGGGCAGGTCGTGCCGAAGGTGGCCAGTGGCGCGCTGATGCTGGGCGGGATCCTCGTCGTGCTCAGCGTGCTCGACTGGCGCCTCGGCGCCGGTATGGCCCTCTACATCGCCGGCGCTGTGGCTGTCGTCGTCGCCATGCGCCACCGCGCCGTCGCCGAGTCCTCCGACGAGATGGGCGCCTACGCCCAGCTGTACGGCGGCATCGAGGAGCGGCTCACGGCGGCCGAGGACCTGCGCGCCAACGGCGCCGGCGTGCACGCCATGTGGCGGTTCGTCGAGGACAGCGGCGGCGCGCTGCGCAGCTCGGTGCGCAGGGAGCGAGCGTTCCTGCGGCTGTGGTGGGCGGTCGAGGGCTCGGTCGCCGGCGGCGCCGCACTGTCGCTCGTCGTCAGCGCGGGGCTCGTCGCCAACGGCGTCATCTCCATCGGCACCGCCTTCCTGCTCTTCCAGTACGTGCTCTTGATCTCCCGTCCCCTCGAGGATCTCGTCAACCAGCTGGAAACCGTCCAGAAGGCGAGCGGCGCGATGACGCGTGTGATCGACCTGCTCGACGTCCGTCCTGCCATCGTCGACGAGGGCACGGTCAGTCCACCACCCGGACCGCTGGCGATCAGCTGTCGCCTCGTCGGGTTCGACTACGGCGACGAGCGCCAGATCCTCCACGACGTCGACGTGGACATCGCCGCCGGCCGCTCCGTCGGCATCGTCGGGCGCACGGGCAGTGGCAAGACGACGTTCTCACGGTTGCTCCTGCGACTCGTCGAGTCGACCAGCGGCACCGTCAGCCTCGGTGGGGTACCGATTGCCGACATCCCGGTGGCCGAACTGCGCCGTCGCGTCGCGCTCGTGCCCCAGGAGGTCGAGCTCTTCCAAGGGTCGCTGCGCGAGAACGTGACGTTGTTCGACCCGACGCCGTCGGACGCCGCCGTCGCCGACGCGCTGGCTCATGCCGGGCTCGGCGCGCTGG
>JALZMG010000326.1 GCA_030858325.1 Actinomycetota bacterium
CGAACGGGGAGACGGCACGCCGGTTGCGGTCGGACTCGAGCGACGACAGCTGCATGATCAGGAGCAGCCCGACGAATACGACGAACCCGCGCGTGTGCTCGACGACGGCGAGCCACACGCCGGCGCCGATCGTGACGACGATGCTGGCGATGAGCACGACCCGCTCGGCCCGCCCCGGCAGCACGCGGTCGAGCGCGGTGCTGACGATGTTGCCGCCGTCGAGGGGGACGAGCGGGAGCAGGTTGAACGCGCCGATGACCGGACCGGCCCACCACACGGCGTACGCCGCGTGGTCCCCGTAGTCGGGCTGGACGAGCGGGCTGGCGCCCATCGCCACGAGCACCAGCGAACCGGCGACGATGTGCGCGAACGGCCCGGAGAAGGCGATCAGCACCTGCCGCTTGCGCGTCAGCGGACGCTGCGGCCGGAACGACGCGTAGCCGACCATGAACTCGAGCGAGATCTCCGCCGTGGCGCCGGCCTGGCGGGCGACGAGCGCGTGGCCGAGTTCGTGGATGAGCGTGAACGCAGCCAGCGCGCCGGCCAGCCACAGGCCGTACTCGGGGCCGTTGATGACGACGATCAACAGCATGAAGAACAGGAACCCCGGGCGGATGTGCAGCGGGAACCCGAGCACCCGCAGCCCCGTCC
Source organism: Actinomycetota bacterium (assembly GCA_030858325.1). Classification (GTDB taxonomy): domain Bacteria; phylum Actinomycetota; class Acidimicrobiia; order Acidimicrobiales; family Ilumatobacteraceae; genus JALZMG01. The sequence goes on from JALZMG010000326.1 coordinate 652, forward strand.
CGTCCGGCCGGCGAGTCGGGACACTGGCGGCGGACATGGCCGGCCCAGGTTACCGACGCCACCTGGCCCATAGACTGCACCGTCGTGCCGCCCTCGAAAACCGCCTCGAAGCAGTTCGTCTACGCCTTCGGCCACAAGCATCGCCGCCCGCCGATGGAATACAAGGATCTGCTGGGAGGCAAGGGCGCCAACCTCGCCGAGATGACGAGTGTGCTGCAGCTGCCGGTTCCCCCGGGCTTCACGATCTCCACCGACGCCTGCCGCGCGTACATGCACGACGGCTGGCCGCGCGGCCTCGACGGCGAGATCGCGACCCAGGTCAGCGCACTGGAACAGCAGATGGGTCGGCGGCTCGGCGATCCGTCCGACCCGCTCCTCGTCAGCGTGCGCTCGGGGGCCAAGTTCTCGATGCCGGGGATGATGGACACGGTCTTGAACCTCGGGCTCAACGACCGCAGCGTCAAGGGCTTGGCCGCGGCGACCGGCGACGAGCGCTTCGCCTACGACTCCTACCGCCGGTTCATCGCCATGTACGGGCGCATCGTGCTCGGCGTCGCCGGCGAGCACTTCGAGCACCCGCTGGAAGCGGCGAAGGAGGCGGCCGGGACGAGCAACGACGCCGATCTGCTTGCGGGCACGCTGAAGGAGCTGTGCACGCGCTACAAGGCGGTGGTCAAAGACGTCACCGGCAAGGCCTTTCCGCAGTACCCGATGACGCAGCTGCGCGGCGCCGTCGAGGCCGTGTTCAGCAGCTGGAACGGCGCTCGCGCCATCGCCTATCGCGTCCGTGAGCGCATCAGCCACGACCTCGGCACCGCCGTGAACGTCCAGGCCATGGTCTTCGGTAACCGTGACGATAACTCGGGTACCGGCGTCGGGTTCACGCGTAACGCGGCGACGGGCGAGAACGTGCCGTACGGCGACTTCCTCGTCAATGCCCAGGGCGAGGACGTGGTCGCCGGCATCCGCAACACCGAGGACCTCGACGCGCTGCACCGCCACTTCCCGGCCATTCACGCCGAGCTGCTGGTCATCTTTGCCCGCCTCGAGCGCCACTACCGGGACATGTGCGACACCGAGTTCACGATCGAGCAAGGCAAGCTGTGGATGCTGCAGACGCGCGTCGGCAAACGGACCGGTGCCGCCGCGCTGCGCATGGCCGTGGAGATGACGAAGGGGTCCGGCCGCGGCAAGGAGCGCTGGAAGATCGACCGCAAGGAGGCCCTCAGTCGCGTCACCGCCGACCACCTCGACTCCGTGCTGCACCCACAGTTCTCGGGTTCCGGCGAGGTCATCGCCAAGGGTCTGGCGGCGTCACCCGGTGCGGCGGTCGGCAAGGTCTACTTCACGGCGAACGACGCCGAGACGGCCGCCAACCGCGGCGAGGCCGTGATCCTCGTGCGCAACGAGACGAGCCCAGAGGACGTCCACGGGATGATGGTCGCCCAGGGCATCCTCACCGCTCGCGGCGGGCTGGTCAGCCATGCCGCCGTCGTCGCCCGTGGCTGGGGCACGCCGGCCGTCGTCGGTGCCGAGGCGGTCAAGATCAGCGGCCGCTCGTTCACCGCCAACGGCGTCACTGTCGGCGAGGGCGAGGCGATCTCCCTCGACGGCTCGACGGGCGAGGTCATGCTCGGCGAGATGACCCTGGCGGCGGCGGAGCCGCCGGCGGAGTTCGCCACGATCCTCGGCTGGGCCGACGACATCCGCTCGAAGGGCAAGCGCAAGCTCGGCGTGCGCGCCAACGCCGACACCGGCGAAGACGCCGCCAACGCCCGCCGTCTCGGCGCCGAGGGCATCGGCCTGTGTCGCACCGAGCACATGTTCCTCGCCCCCGACCGCTTGCCCGTCGTGCGGCGGATGATCCTCGCCTCAACACCGGACGAGGAGGCGCTCGCCCTGGAAGAGCTGCGCAAGGTGCAGAAGGACGACTTCGTGGAGATCCTCGAGGCGATGGATGGGCTTCCCGTCACGGTTCGCCTGCTTGACCCGCCGCTGCACGAGTTCCTGCCCTCCGTCGAGGAGCTGCGGATCAAAGACGCGGCAGAGGGCGGCCTGGACGACGACGACCGCCAGCTGCTGGCTGCGGCGCAGAGCTGGGCCGAGCACAACCCGATGATCGGCACCCGCGGCGTCCGCCTCGGTGTCATCAAGCCCGGCCTCTACGCGATGCAGGTGCGGGCACTGCTGGAGGCCGCTTCCGACCTGCGCAAGCGGGGTAAGAACCCGATCGTCGAGATCATGATCCCACTCACCGTGACGCGCGAGGAACTGGCCCTGGCGCGCGGCTGGGTCGAGGTCGAAGTCGAGGCGGCCACGAAACACCTGCGCAAGAAGCCGGACATCACGATCGGCACGATGATTGAGACGCCGCGGGCAGCCGTGCGCGCCGACGAGATCGCCGAGGAGGCCGACTTCTTCAGCTTCGGCACGAACGACCTGACGCAGATGGCGTTCGGGTTCAGCCGCGACGACGTCGAGAGCCGGATGATGCCGGC
>JALZMG010000079.1 GCA_030858325.1 Actinomycetota bacterium
CGTGTACGCGTCGTGGTTCGAGTCCGGCGGGTTCCGGGCGGCCGTCGGCCAGGCTTCCGGTACCGACATCAAGTCCGACAGGGGCGTCGTCGCGCTGACCGTGCACACGCCGCGCCAACCCCCGAGCAAGACGCCCGGGTAGCGCCGGATTCATACCGTCGAGGGTTCGTGCGCGTGGTCACGACGAGTGCCCGCATCGCCAGGATCGCCGCCGTCTGAACTCCTGGGCGGTGCCCCGGTCGTCTTCGCGCCACAGCCGATCGTGAGAAGCTGCGGCGCATGACCGTCGTGCTCGTCCATGGGAACCCCGAGGTCGCGGCGATCTGGGATCCGCTGCGCGCGGAGCTCGGGCGCGACGACGTGGCGACACTGTCGCCGCCGGGGTTCGGGGCACCCGTGCCGGAGGGCTTCACAGCCACGGCCGATGAGTACCGGGACTGGCTGATCGGCGAGCTGGAGGCGATGGACGGACCGATCGACCTCGTCGGTCACGACTGGGGCGGCGGGCACGTGCTGCGTGTGGCCGCCGCCCGGCCAGACCTGATCCGCTCGTGGTGCAGCGACGTCGCCGGGATCGTCGACCCGGACTACGTCTGGCACGACTTCGCCAAGATCTGGCAGACGCCCGGCGACGGCGAGGCGTTCGTGGACGCCGTCAACGCGATGCCGACCGAGCAGCGGGTGGCCACGTTCGTCAGCAGCGGCATGACCGAGGAGGCGGCGACGGCCTGCGCCGAGGCCAGCGGACCGGAGATGGGCCGCTGCATCCTCTCCCTCTACCGCTCGGCACAGCCGGCGGCGATGCTGGAGTGGGGGCACGAACTGGAGCGCGCCGAGCGCCGGCCGGGGCTCGTGATCATCGCCACCGAGGACGCGTTCACTGGCGGCGAGACACTGTCGCGCCGCTCGGCGCAACGCTTCGGCGCGCAGATCGGCGTGATCGAGGGCGCGGGACACTGGTGGATGCTGCAGGACCCGGCAGCCGGCGCCATCTTGCTGCGTGACTTCTTCGCCGGGCTCGACTGACGTCGGTACGCTCCCCGCCGTGTCGGCCAACCGCCAGCGGGTGTCGTCGGGGAGCCCCTTCGAGGAACGGGTCGGCTACAGCCGCGCCGTGCGTGCCGGCGACCGCGTCTTCGTCTCCGGCACCGCGCCGATCTGGCCGGACGGCACCGTCGAGGAGGACGCGGGGGTCCAGGCCCGGCGCTGCTTCGAGATCATCGAACGGGCGTTGAGCGATGCCGGCAGCGGCCTCGCCGACATCGTGCGCGTGCGCGTCTACCTCGTCGATGCCGACGACTTCGAGGCGATCGCCGCGGTGCACGGCGAGTTGCTCGGTACCGTCCGGCCGGCCAACACGACCGTCGTCGTCGCCGCCCTGCTCGATCCACGCTGGAAGGTGGAGATCGAAGTCGAGGCCGTCGTCGGCTGACGGCCAGGCAGACCATGGCGGACAACGGTGTGATCGGGACGGCGGCGATCGTCGGGCAGGGGTACGTCGGACTGCCCGTCGCCATGCGCGCCGTCGAGGTCGGGGTGCACGTCGTCGGCTACGACCTCGACGCCGCCAAGATCGACGCGCTGCGCGACGGCCGGACCTACATCGACGACGTCACCGACGATGACATCGCCGCCGCGCTCGCCTCTGGGCGGTACGTGCCGAGCTCGGACGCGGCCGATCTGGCGGGCTTCGACGTGGCGGTGATCACGGTGCCGACGCCTCTGCGCGACGGCGCGCCGGACCTCTCGTTCGTCGAGTCGGCGGCGCGCACCGTCGGCGCGCATGTCCGTTCGGGTTGCACCGTCATCCTCGAGTCGACGACCTACCCGGGGACGACCGAGGAGATCATCGCCCCGCTCCTGCACGAGGAGTCAGGGTTGACGGCCGGCGTCGACTTCCACCTCGGGTACTCGCCCGAGCGGATCGACCCCGGCAACCGGACGTGGACGTTCCAGCGGACGCCGAAGGTCGTGTCCGGCATCGATGCCGCGTCGGCCCGGGCGGTGCAGGCGTTCTACGACCTGCTCGTCGACGAGACCGTGCTCGTGCGCGGCACCCGTGAGGCGGAGATGACGAAGCTGTTGGAGAACACGTTCCGCCACGTCAACATCGCACTCGTCAACGAGCTGACGATCCAGGCCGCCGCGCTCGGCGTCGACATCTGGGACGTGGTGCGGGCGGCGAGCACGAAGCCGTTCGGGTTCATGCCATTCCAGCCGGGCCCCGGCGTCGGCGGGCACTGCCTGCCGATCGACCCGTCGTACCTGTCGTGGAAGATCGAGCACGAGGTCGGTACGCCCTCACGCTTCGTCGACACCGCCAACGACGTCAACCAGCAGATGCCCCGCCATGTCGTCGACCGGATCTTCCGCGGGCTCAACGAGCGGGGCAAGCCGGCCAAGGGTTCGCGCATCCTCGTGCTCGGGGTTGCCTACAAGCAGAACTCCAGCGACGCCAGGGAGACGCCGGCCACGCTCGTCATCCGCGGCCTGCTCGGGCTCGGCGCCGACGTCGTCGCCCACGACACCCACGTCGAGGAGTTCGAGCTGGACAAGGACGTCGCCCGCATCGCCACGCTCGACGTCGCCGAGCTGTCCGCGGCCGACGTTGTCGTCATCCTCACCGCCCACGACGACGTGGACTACGACCTCGTCGTCGCCAACGCCGGCTACGTCTTCGACGCCCGCCACGTCGTCAGCGGCGACACCGTCGAACACCTCTGAGGGTGATCAGCGGGCGATGTCCTTGACCAGCAGCATCATCGTCAGATCGTCGAGCGGGCAGCGCTCGAACTCGTGGTGGAGGTAGAACTGCGCAGCAGACTCGTTG
>JALZMG010000101.1 GCA_030858325.1 Actinomycetota bacterium
CTGCCCGGTCGAGAGGCCCTGGGTCCGGCGCCAGGATGGCGGCCGGAGCGATGAAATGCCCTGATCGTGGCCGCACCGCCGTCGGCGCCGCCGAGTTGGCCTGCTTCGGGGGGACCGTCATCGACGACGAGCGCCCGATCGCCGAACTCGCCGGCCGGGCGCGGCGACTCGTCGCCGGCTCATGGTGGCGGGCCGTCGGTGGCCCCCACGTCGTCGTCGTGGCCGGGCGGGCAGGAGCCCGATCCTCCAGCGCACGCTCGTCGCCGTCCAGCGCGACCGTCGAGATCCGCCTCGCTGACGGCCAGCGCGATGTTGCCACGCTGGCCCACGAGTTGGCGCACGCGCTGGCTGGCATCGAGCACGGCCACGCCGCAGTGTTTCGGGCCGCCGAGGTCGATGTCCTGAGCGTCCTCGCCGGCGACGACCACGGCACCGCGTTACGAGCCTGCTTCACATCGTTCGAGCTGCCCGTCGAGGACCGGGCGTGGCCAGCGCCACCGGCAACCGCCGGCGAGACGTTCGTCCTCCTCACCTGAACGGGCGACGGGAGCCACCGGGGGTACGACGCTCCTCGGGGGGGAGGTTTACCTCGTCCAGGGGACATCACGTCCGTGCTGTCACGACCGCGGGGTGTGCGCCCACCGCTACGCTCCTGCGCATGTCGAACGAGGCGGACCGGCTGGAGATCACCGACGAGGGTGACGCGCTCGTGCTCGTCGGTGAGATCGACAGCTACACCGCGCCGCTCCTGGCGGCCCGGCTCGCCGAGCGCACCCCCGTCACCGTGCTCGACCTCTCCGGCGTGTCGTTCCTCGACTCATCGGGACTGCGTGTCCTCGTCGAGGCGCACCAGGAGCGCGCTGACGACGGTGGGTCGCTGCGGCTGCGCACCCCGAGCGCTCCCGTCCAGCACCTGCTGGAGATCAGTGGGCTGATCGGTCACCTCGACATCGTCGACTGACGCGTCGACTCTCCGGGCTCGGCGGCCTCGGCGGCCTCGGCGGCGGCAGCTTCAGCCGGCGTCGTCTCGGTACCGACGACGGTGTCGTCGACGGCGACGGCAAACCCGAACCGAGCGTCGCGCTGCACGGCCTGCATGTCCAAAAGCGCGGCCTTGCGATCGGCGTCGAGGAGCGGTCCACCGGCCAGCACGGTGCGCGGCCACAGGCCGTTGGCGACCACCTCGTTCGCCTCGGCGGCCAGGAGCACGATCCTGCTGACGAGGTGGAACCAGCTGAGCAGGGCGATGACGACGGCGAACGTCCCGTACGTGTCGCTGGCGCCGGCGATGTAGCGCTCGACGACGAAGCGGCCGAGCTGCAACAGCCCGGACAGCGCGACGCCGCCGACCACGGCCCCCGGCAACAGCTGGCGAATCGGTCGGCGCCGGGCCGCCAGGACCGAGTATGTCATCACGAGCAGCCCCGTGTTGACGACGACGGCCGCGACGAAGCCGACGATCCCGGCCGCCGGTCCCAGGTCGAACAGCGACGTGATGCTCGACAGCAGCGTCGCCGCCGCCAACCCGACGGCGAAGGCCACCAGGAACGCCAGCGACCTCGCATTCTTACCGACGAACTTCGGCCGCTCGAAGACGGGAACGTCCCACAACTCGTCGAGCGCTTGCTGCAGCGCGCCGACAGCGGCCAGGCCGGCCCACACGGCGACCGCCAGGCCGACGACGAGCGTCACCACGCTGCCCGTCAGCGGTTGACTGGAATCGCCGATTTGCGCGCCGATGACGGGAATCTGCCCGAGCGCGCCGTCGACCAGCCGGTCACGCAGATCCGGGTCGTCCTCCAACACGAAGCCGAGCACGGTCACGAGGGCCAGCAGCAGCGGGAACACGCTGAAGAACGAGTAATACGAGATCGTGGCCGCCAGGCGGCTGCCGTGGTGCTCGCCGAACCGCTTGAACACCGCCAGCGGGAGGGCCACGGTCCGGTGCCGTTGTTGGAACTGCTCGAGACGAGCAAGGATGGGCTTCACGTCGCCCGACAGTCCACCACATCGGATCGTGCCACCGACATCGTTTGAGCTGGTCGTGTCGGGGGAACAGGAACGGGCATGGTAGGTGGAGTCGGTGACGGTCCCGCCGTGCTGACGAACGGCAGATCGATGCGGTTGAGCATCGCCGCGCGGGCCGAGGACGTGGCGATGGCCCGCCGTGCGGTGCGCTCGTTCCTGATCCAGCACGGGGTGTCGATGACGGTCGCCGAGGACGTGCAAATGATCGCCAGCGAACTGGTAACGAACGCGGTGATCCATGGGCGCCCGGGTCCGATCGCCGTCGAGTTGGAACTGGACGCCGAGGTGCGACTGCGCGTGACGAACGACGGTCCGGCCGCCGCCGTGCCGTCGGTCGCCGAATGGCAGGTCGCCGCCTCGTCGGCGCGTTCGGGTCGTGGTCTGGGCATCGTGCGCAGGCTGTCCGACGACTGCGAAGTTGGCGGCGACGGCGGGCGCACGACGATCACGGTACGTCGCGCGCTCCCGGATGCGGGCGGGGTGTCGTGAACGAGATCCTGCTCGTACAGCCCGGCGACCGGGACAACGCCCCGGGGGTCATCTCCGTCGCCATCATCAACGACTACGAGATCATCGTGCGTGGTGTGGCGGCGATGCTGGCGCCGTTCGCTCACCGGGTCGAGATCGTCGAGGTGGATGCCGGCGGGAACCCGTCAGTCCCGGCCGACGTGGCGCTGTTCGACACGTTCGCCGGCCGTCGCCAGACACTGGCGCGAGCGAGTGAGATGGTCGACGACGGGCGGGCCAAGCACGTTGTCCTGTACACGTGGGATGCGACGGCGGCGTTCGTCCAAGGCGCTCAGGAGGCCGGTGTGTCGGGCATTGTGTTGAAGACTCGCTCGGCCGAAGCGCTCGTCGACGCACTCGAACGCGTGGCTGCTGGCGAGAAGATCGGTTTCGACGGTCCGGGCCAGGAGTTGGCGTCGCGGATCATTGAGCTGTCCGATCGGGAGTCCGAGGTGCTTGCGCTGATCGCCCAGGGATTGACGAACGCCCGCATCGCCGACGAGCTGTATCTCTCCGTGGAGACGGTCAAGACCTACGTCAAGCGTCTCTACGCCAAGCTCGACGTGCACAACCGGGCCCAGGCGGCGATCGCCGCCAGCGAGTTGCAGCTGGTACGACGCACCACCTGACGCCGGCTCACCACGGAACGAGTGTGCGGCGGCCGCATCAGAATGGGGACAACAATCCCCGTCCGGGGGGCATCATCACCTGCCCTCCTCTGCGCACAATCGACACATGACGACCGGGTCAGCGGACCGCTCAGCGACGTCGACGTCGACGTCGACGTTGCGCATCGACGTCGACGTCTGCGGTGGCTCGGCGCTCGTCCGGCCGCATGGGGACCTGGATCTCGCCTCGGCGCGGCGACTGCAGGGCGTGGTGGCCTCCGTGCTCGACGACGAACGCGTGTGGTGCGTCGAGATCGGCGCAGTCGGCCTCGACTTCGTCGACGTCGCCGGGCTGGTGTCCCTCCTCGACGCCCGCCACGCCTGCACGGCTCGTGGCGTGCAGTGCAGGTTGACGCACCGATCACCGTCGCTGCGGCGGATCCTCGCCCTGACCGCAATCGGCGAACGCTTCGCCGATCCTGCGCTTAACTGAGACGCGATCGGCGGTCGCAACGGCAGACTGCTGACGTGCCTGACGCAGCAGACTCCGAACACGCCGTGATCCGGCTCGACCTCCCGGCGCATCCCCGGTACGTGTCCGCCGCCCGCGTCGTCGCCGCCTCGCTCGGAGCGGAGGCCGGACTCTCCGTCGACGAGCTCGACGACCTGCGCCTCGGCGTCGGAGAGTTGGTGGCCACGCTGATCGATGGTGCGGGTCCCGAGGCGCGCCTCGGCCTCGCGTACACGACGAACGCAGATGCGGTCACCGTCACCGGTGCGATCTCGGGGTCTTCCCGGCATGCCGAGCCCGACGACCTGACGCGACGGATCCTCTCTGCCGTCACGGACACCTACGAGCTCGATGGTGGCTCGTTCAGCCTGACGAAGACACGGGGCGAGTTCTGACGGTGAGCAACGCGGCACGCGGCGAGCCGAGCGCCGACCCACCTGGACGCGATGCCGACGAGGAGCTGGCGCTGTTCGTCGAGTTCGCCACGACTCGCCGCCGTGCTGTGCGTAACCAGCTCGTCGAGCGGCACATGGGCCTCGCCGCCCACGTCGCGTCGCGCTTCGGACGACGCGGACCGAGCGACGACGACCTGCGCCAGGTCGCCTTTCTTGCCCTCGTCAAGGCGGTCGATCGCTTCGACCCCGAGCGCGGCGTGGCGTTCTCCACGTTCGCCGGCAGGACGATCGAGGGTGAGATCAAGCGCCACTTCCGTGACCACACGTGGACGGTACGCGTTCCCCGCTCGGCCAAGGAGTTACACCTGCAGTTGCGCAAGGCGACCGACGAGCTGACGCAACGGCTCGGGCGGTCACCGACGGTCGCCCAGCTGGCCGGGCACCTCGGCATCACCGCCGACGAGGTCGTCGAGGGCATCGCCGCCGGCTCGGCGTACACGACACACAGCCTCGACGCTCCGCTCGGTCCCGACGGTGAGGGTCCGCGCCAACTGGGCGCCAGCGACAAGGGCTTCGTCCACGTCGTCGACATCGAGATGATCGGGCGGATGCTCGACCAGTTGCCGGAGCGGGAGCGGGAGATCGTCCGCCTCCGCTTCTATGAAGATCTCAGCCAGAGTGAGATCGCCGCGCGCGTGGGCATCTCCCAGATGCATGTGTCGCGACTGCTCCGCCGCAGCTTCGAGGCGATGCGCCGACAGTCCCAGCCTGCCTGACGTCAGTTCCCGGCAGCGGCCTCGGCGCGGCTGGTGTGCTTGCGTGCCGGATTGACCGACCCGCCCGGTCCGTCGTCGACGTCGACGCTGCGCCGACGTCGCATCCACCAGCCGGCGGCCACAAACGCGATCATGGCAGCGGCGGCGAGCAACCACGGGCTGACGTGACGCTTGGGCTGGGGGCCCCAACGCCGCTTGGCGGTGTCGACAAGATCGGACATCCGCTCGGGAAGTTCGGGAACCTGATGAGCAGTGGCCGTCGCCAGACTTGCGGCGCGGTCGGCCGTCGTGGTCGCGAGGTCGTGGGCGCGATGAGCACCCGCGGACCATGCGTCACCGACGGCATCGCTCACGGTGCCGGTGATGTCGGCCAGATTGGTCTTCACGTCGGACTCCTCCTGTTCGCTTCGTCACCTCGACGGTTCGTCAACGGATGGCCGACACGGCCGGCGGGACATCCGCGGCGTACACGCCGTCGTTCGAGGCCGACGGGCTGATCATTCCCTTTTCCTCCAGGCGGCGGCGAACGGTGTCGCGCCGTTCCGGGCCGTTGTCGGGGTCAAACAGCCAGGCGAGCGCAGCACCGATGGCCATGGCGATCAGCAGTCTTTTCATGCGGCCATGTCTACCCGCCGTCACCCGCGTCTAACCGGCTGCGCTACAGGCGCGTGATTCGGCGGAGGCGCCCGAGTCACGTTCCCGCCGCCGGGGCGTGGGTATCGGGTCACCCGATCGGCGCGCCGGCGACACCGGCAGCGGCCGCAGGAGCGAAGCGTCAGGAGCGGTGGCGATCGAGCGCAGGACGAGTGGGACCCTGCCGCTCGGAGCGCGGTACCGGTTCCGCTACCTGCTCGACGGGCGTTCCCTTCGTCGGTCCCGCGAGCGCCGTACTCTGGAAGTGTGTCGAGGAGGCCGGTCTTCGCCGCGACGACCTGTGGGCGACGAACGCGGTGAAGCACTTCAAGCAACGAGCTGGACGCGCGCAGACGATGCTCGCCGGCGCCGGTGTGGTTGACCACGCTGGGCGACCGGGC
>JALZMG010000138.1 GCA_030858325.1 Actinomycetota bacterium
GACCGCTAGCGCGCGCAGCCGGGCGATCTGCTGGTGTTCCCGCTCCGGATCCGAGGCCGGCAGACCGACGGCAGCCTTGTAGCGTCCCACGGTCTGGGTGATCTTGAACCGCTCGGCCAGCAGGTGGACGAGGGCGGCGTCGATGTTGTCGATGCTCGCCCGGTAACTGCGCAACTGCTCGTCGGCGGGGACAGGCTGCGCGGCGGTCACGATGGCGGAGTGTACGGACCCCGCTCGTCCGGGCCGTGCGGCGTCAAACCGGCAGCTCGACGGTCGTGCGCGTCGTGCCGATCGGCTCGGACTTGCGGACGTAGCCGAGGACGGGCGTGGCATGCACGCGCGCGCGCGCACCCTGGGGCACGGCCGTGCGCTCGTTGGCCAGCCAGGCCCGAACCAGGTCCGAGCGGCCGTCGTCGACGAAGTCATCCGCCACCATCGCCTCATCGCCGACGAGTCCGCGCCAGGCCCCCTCGGCGCCGATCGACGCTGAGCACGCGCGTCAGACGCGTGGCTCAGAATCCGCTGCGACGCTCAGGCCGTCAGCGCGAGGTGGACGACGATGCGCTGCTTCACCGATCCGGGCGGGTGGCAGGCGAACAGTGTCGCCGTCCTCTCCGGCGTCTGGTTGAGCACGCGGGCGGCGAACGGGTCGACGATCTCGGTCGACTGCACCGCATAGGTGTGCGCGGTGCCGTCGTTCGTCGTCACAATGACCTGGTCGCCAGGCTGCAACTGGTCGAGGTTGCGGAAGTCGGCATGGCCCTCCGTCCGGTGGCCGCCGATGATCATGTTGCCGATCTGACCCGGCATCGCCGAGCCGGGCCAGTGCCCGGGGCCGAGGTCGAACGTCGGCAGGCGGATGCCCTCGAACATGGGGTTGTCGATGCCGATGGCGGGGATGGCCAGCCGACCGAGCTGCACCTCGGGGTCGCGCGACCCGTCGTCGGCTGGCGGGGCGATCGGCCGTGGGAGCGGCACGGTCGTCGGCGGCGGAGGGCCGACCGTCGGCACCGGGACCGGTGCCTGCGTCGAGTCGCTCTCGACCCGGGTTTCGTCGGTCTCGACCGTCTCTTCCGTCCCGTCGGTGGCGATGATCGCCACATCGCCTCGTGTGTCAGCCGGCGTGGACGGCGAGGTCGACTCGGTCTGGTCCGTGGACGGCACGGTCGTCGCCGACGTGGTCACCGAACCGGCGCGGTCACCCGCTGAATCGGACGATCCACCGCCGCAGGCGCCCAGGAGGGCGACGGCGAGCACGGCGCCGGCGGCAGTGATGCGCCCCTGGCCTCGTCGCCGGCGGGTCGGTCCCGTCCGGCTGCGACTGATCTCGATGTTCACGTTGCTCACATTCGCTCGCTCGGGGATTTGCTGTCGAAACGACGACAGGCCGGCCCCGCCTTTCCCTGAGGATCGGCGCGGCCGGCCTGGTCGGGCCGCCGTGAAGGTCAGCCTGTCGCCGGCATCATCGGCGCGGCCAGGGCGCCGCCGGCAAAGGCCATGTTGGTCGTGGCGAACACCTCGGGCACGGGATACATGCCGAGCGCGAACAGCAGGGTCGCGATGTGTTGGCGATCGATCGGGAAGATCGACCCGGCCAGGTTGATCGCCTCCGGTGACTCCAGCGCGCCGATGGCGAAGAGGTAGGTATCCGCGGCGACCTGCTCCAGCATCAGGGCCAGCTGGGCGACACCGACGACATCGGTGACCATGCCGAACTGGCTGTTCACCGAGGCCTCCAGGTCCGCAGGAGGCGCGTTCACGGCCGGCTTACCACTTGCGGTCAGGACACCGTTCCACGCGTCGAGCGCGGCCTGGTGGTCACTGCGGGCAGTCGTGGCGTACTCGGCCACGGCCGGCGGAACCTCGCCGAGCGCACCGGACGTCGCCGCATCGAGCGCGGCACCGTAGGTGTTGACGGCGAGTTGTTCGAGCGACGCGGCGACAGCGCCGATGGTCAGGTCGCCCTCCGTCGGAGCCATCGGGCGGGGCACGACGGCCGGCGTCGGACGGCTCTGCGGAGCGCTCTTACCGGCCGAGCCGGCGACGGAGGGACCGCTGCTGCGGCCGAACACGGCATACGCCGCCGCGGCGCCACCGGCGGCGACGGCGGCGAATGCACCGCGCCTGGCGACCGTGCCGGTACCGGACTCCTCGACGTCGTTGGTCTCGATGGGATCGATGTTGTCGGTACTCATCAGAGTGCTCCCTCCTCGGGCGGGCTGGCCAGTTGCGGCTGTTCGAATGGTTCGGGGAAGGCAGCGCTGCCGGCCGCGGCGGGCAGAGCAGCGAGGTCGGTCGGGATAGCAATCAGCTCCGGAACACCGGCTTCGATGAGGGCGATCACGGCGCGCAGCGTGGCCAGGTGCTGGACCTCCACGCCTTGGACACTGCCCATCAGCGTGCGGAAGTTGCTATTGCTCAGCAATGTGAGGTTGGCGAGGTACGTGTCCCCAGCCACTTCCTCCAGCGTGGCCGCCAGCTTGGCGACCGCCAATGCGTCGGTCAGGGTCGGCTTGGCCTCCTCGACGATCGGCGTGTACTTCGGGTTGAATCCGTCCTGGCGCATGCCGCCGAGGGCCTCGGTCTGCGCGTTGAACGCCGCGCTGTGCTCGGTGTGCTGCATCGCCGTCGTCTCGGCGAACATCTTGATGACGGGCTGCTCCTGGATGAACGGGAGCTCCAAGGCCGCACCGTATGCGGCAATGGCGATGTTCTCCAGCGACGAGGCCGTCTGGAAGATCTGGATGTCGACGGGTGTGCCGGCCTGTGCCGGCCGGCTGACGATCGCCGCCACGCGCTGCCCGAAGGCTGTCGTCATCAGGCCACTGGAGGCGAGGACACCGAGTCCGAAGCCGCCGGCCTTGAGGATCTTGCGCCGCCCGAGGGCGTACTCCCGGATCTCATCGCGATCTGGTGCTCGACCCTTGCGCGCCGCCCCGATCTCCCGCAGTTCGGCGTTTTGCGCGGGTAGATCGCGCAACGCGTCGGACTGCAGGTCCTGAGACTCCTCGATAAGCGACTTCATCGCTCGATCATCCAATGTCATCTCACACTCCTCCAGTTTGGTGAGCAGGCCTCTGTCCCTGATTTCAGGTGTGGAGACTCTTTCCTGTTGGCAATGGTTCGAAACACAGCGCCATCGGGATTGGGCAGACGGGGAGAAAATTCGCGGCAGGAACCGTGGGGATGCGGTCATGATGCTCTGACTCCGCGGTGCGACCCAGGCGGATGCGGCCGCGCCCGTGGCGGCCGCCGTCAGCCCGTGACGACGATGGTGCCGAGCATCGACGGGTGGATGCCGCAGATGTAGTCGAACGTGCCTACAGCGTCGAACGTGAACGAGAACGTCGCCCCGGCGGCCAGGTTCTCGCTGCGAAACGAGCCGTCGTCGGCGACCACCGAATGGGCGAACGAGTCGTTGTTGACCCATTCGACCGTCGTGCCGACCGGGACCTGCAGCATCTGCTCCTCGAACGCGAAGTCGACGATCGACACCTGGGTCGGTCCGGCGGCCGGTGCGGCAG
>JALZMG010000152.1 GCA_030858325.1 Actinomycetota bacterium
GCATGGCCCAGGTGTCGGGTGGCGAGATCCCCGAGCCGGAGTCGGCGGCCGACGGCATCGTCTACGTGGCGCTGCAGGAACTGGCCACGCGCATCGCCCACCGCAACACCGGCCGCATGATCGGCGATCCCGTCGGCTTCGACGTGATGAAACGCGTGGCTGCGGACGAGAACCTGCACTTCCTCTTCTACCGCGATCTCGTCACGGCTGCCCTCTCGCTTGACCCGAGTTCGATGATCAAGGCGATCGAGCGCCAGGTCATCGGGTTCGAAATGCCTGGCGGCGGCATCCCCGGCTTCGCGCAGCACGCGTCGGCCATCGCCAAGGCCGGCGTCTACGACCTGGCCATCCACCACGACCAGATCCTCGTGCCGGTCGTGTTGCGCCACTGGGACGTCGAGCAGGTGACCGGCCTTGACGACGACGCCGAGCGCAGCCGCGACCGCCTGCTGGCGCGTCTGGCCAAGAGCGAGCGCGTGGCCCGCCGCGTCACCGCCCGCCGCGAGCGTCAACTGGCCACCGTCTAGACCGAACTGTCCTTTCCGATCGGCCCGATCGAGCCGGTTGGAA
Organism: Actinomycetota bacterium; assembly: GCA_030858325.1. GTDB lineage: Bacteria > Actinomycetota > Acidimicrobiia > Acidimicrobiales > Ilumatobacteraceae > JALZMG01. Next base: position 571 of record JALZMG010000152.1, read on the forward strand.
AGGACAGTTCGGCGCTCAGGGCAGGTGGACGGCGGGGATGAACTGGGAGCCGCCGGGCTGCACGGTGACGACCTCGTAGGCGCCGTCGCCGCTGACGTCGATGGGCACGGGTGGTCCGTCGACGACGGTGACCGTGCACCCCTCGTGCGTCAGGTCGACGTGCATCCGTGATCCGTGGCGCTGCATGCGGAACGTCACGCCGTCCCAGGCCGACGGCAGGCTCGGCGTGAAGCGCAGGGCCGTGCCGCTGTCGAAGAGGCCGGCGAAGCCGAAGGCGATCGTCCCCCACACGCCGCCGGCCGAGGCCACGTGGACGCCGTCGCCGGCATTGCCGTGCGTGTCGGCCAGGTCGACGAACAGGGCCTCTCGAAAGTACTCGACGGCCAGGTCGTCGTAGCCGATCTGCGCCGCCGCCATCGCCTGCACGCACGCCGACAGCGAGGAGTCGCCGGTCGTGATCGGGTCGTAGTAGTCGAAGTTGCGGCGCCGCTGCTCCAGCGAGAACTGGTCGCTGCGCAGCGCCATCGCCAGCACGACGTCGGCCTGCTTGAGCACCTGGTGGCGGTAGATCACGAGCGGGTGGTAGTGCAGCAGCAGCGGATAGCTCTCGGGCGGCGTCTGCTCGAAGTCCCACGGTTCCAGCTCGAGGAAGCTGTCGTCTTGGGGGTGGATCCCGAGTTCGTCGTCGTAGGGCAGGTACATCGAGTCGGAAGCCTCGATCCACCGCTGGATCTCCCCGTCAGCCAGGTCGACGCGCCGGCACAGGCTGGCGAACTCCTCGCCGTCGAACTCGCGCAACAGCTCGACGACACGCGCCGCGTAGCGCAGGTTGAAGCGGGCCATCACGTTCGTGTACAGGTTGTCGTTGACGACGGTCGTGTATTCGTCGGGACCGGTGACGCCGTGGATGCGGAACGACGGGGTGCCGTTGGACCCGTAGAACCCGAGGTCCTCCCAGAGGCGCGCCGTCTCGACGAGGATCTCGGCGGCCTCATTAGCGAGGAAGTCGACATCGCCGCTGGCGTCGAGGTAGCGCTTCAGCGCGAACGCGATCGCCGCGTTGATGTGGTACTGCGCAGTACCGGCGGCGTAGTACGCCGACGCCTCCTCGCCGTTGATCGTGCGCCACGGATACAGCGCACCGACCTGGTGCAGCGTGTCGGCGCGTTGGCGCGCCGTCGGCAGCGTCCGCCACCGCCAGCGCAGCAGCTTGCGCGCCGTGTCCGGGCTGGTGTAAGCGAGGAACGGCACGACGTAGGTCTCCGTGTCCCAGAAGTAGTGGCCCTCGTACCCGCCGCCGGTCACGCCCTTGGCGGCGATGCCGTGCTCCTGGGTCTGGGCGCTGGCCTGGGCCAGCTGGAACAGGTTCCACCGCACGGCCTGCTGGCCGGCGTCGTCACCCCGCAGCTCGACGTCACTGCCCTCCCAGAACGCGTCCAGCCATTCGCGCTGCTCCGTGAAGACGCGCTCGACGCCGTCGGCCATGGCCCGATCGAGCGTGCGCGTGCAGCGATCGGCCAGCTCCTCGACCGGCACGCCGGTCGAGGTGTGGTAGGTGACGAACTTGACGATGCGGATGGCCTCGCCGGCCTCCGCCCGTGCGGTGAGCACCGTCTTGGCCAGATCGGGGCCGACGGTCGACTCGATGCGATGGGTGGCCGTCGTGTCGACGAGGTGGCGGTAGCCGCAGGCCATCGTCATCCCGCTGTTGGCGCAGCGGTACCCGAGCAGCACCTGGCCGTCGCACTCGCGGTTCAGCCGCGGCACGAGCACGCGATGGTCGAAGCGGCGCATCTTGCGCGGGTCCAGCCCGCGGCCGAGCGCGGCGGAAGCGACGTGGTACTCGTCCTCGCCGTCTTGGCGGTTAAGGAGCTGGGAGGAGACGACGACCGGAGCGTTGCCGTCGAGCAGCGTCACCTCGAAGCACAGAATCGCCAGGTGGCGGTGGGCGAGGCTGACGAGGCGCTGCGCGCGGACGCGCACTCTCTTGCCGCCCGGCGTGCGCCACACGAGATCGCGGGTGAGCGTGCCGTCGCGGAAGTCGAGCACCCGCTCGTACTCGTCGAGATCGGCCGTCGACACGAGCAACGGCTCGTCGTCGACGTACAGCTTCATGACCTTGGCGTCGGGGGCGTTGACGATGGTCTGGCCTGTCGTCGCGAAGCCATACGCATCCTCGGCATGCTGGATGTGCCACGTCTCGTGGAACCCGTTGAGGTACGTGCCGTGGCTGTGCGCGTCGCGCCCCTCCTCCGGGTTGGCGCGCATCCCCAGGTAGCCGTTGGCGACGGCGAAGAGGGTCTCCGTCAGCCCGATGTCGGAGCTGTCGTGCTCCCGCTCGACCAACCGCCACGGGTCGATCGGGAAGCGATGCAGCGCAAGGTGCGCGGGGGCCCGGGTCTTCATCGGACGTCGTCCGTGGTCAGCAATTCGACGAGGTCGTCAATGACAATGTCGGCCCCGGCATGCTCCAGCGCCGTGCGGCCGGCGCCGCGATCGACGCCGACGACGAGCCCGAAACCTCCGGCGTGGCCGGCGGCGACGCCGGACACGGCGTCCTCGACGACGACCGCCTCCGCCGCGGCGGCGCCGAGCGCGCTGGCCGCGGCGAGGAACATGTCGGGCGCCGGCTTGCCGGCGATGTGTTCCCGTGCGGCGACTTCGCCGTCGACGAGGACCGGGAAGCGAGGTGTCAGCCCGGCCGCGGCCAAGACCTCACCGGCGTTGCGCGACGACGACACGACCGCGCTCCCGACGCCGAGCGCCTCGAGGTGGTCGAGGAAGCGCAGCGACCCGGGGTAGGGTCGGATCCCGTCGGCGCGCACCAGCTCCAGGAACACGCCGTTCTTGCGATTGCCGAGTGCGGCGACGGAGCCGTCGCCCGGCGGGTCGGCGGGATTGCCCTCCGGTAGCTCGATGCCCCGTGAGCCGAGGAACGAGCGGACGCCGTCGAAGCGCGGCTTGCCGTCGACGTAGGCGAGATAGTCGGCCTCCGTGTACGGCGCATGGTCCGGCCCGATGTGTCGGCCGAGGAACCCCTCGAACATCTCGGTCCACGCCCGCTGGTGCAACTCGGCCGTGGGAGTCAGCACGCCGTCGAGGTCGAACAACACGGCCGTGTAGCCGCGCCAGCGGCCTCCGTCCGGCGGGCGCGCCGCGGCCGGCTCCCGCTCGTCGCCCCGCTCGGTCATCTCGGCCGACGATACGACACCCCACCCCGGTTCGTGGTGAACCGAGGCGCCACATCTGCGCATGAAAGCTCGTGAGAATCCGGTCTGGGCGGGCGGGGTGTGCCCCTACCCTGGCGGGATGGAGCGACGGTGGGGTGCGCAGACCGAACTGGCGGTGACCAACTTCCCGGTCGCCATGCGGCCTCTCGACGTGCGTGTGGCCAGGGCGCTTGCGGCGATCAAGCGTCACGCCGCCGTCGTCAATGCCGGGCTCGGTGTCGCCGGCGTCGACGAGCGGGTGGCCGAGGCCATCGGTGCAGCGGCGCGACAGATCGAGTCCGGCGAGCTGGACGAGCAGTTCCCGGTCGACGTCTACCAGACGGGATCCGGCACGTCGACGAACATGAACGTCAACGAGGTCGTCGCCGCGCTTGCCGGCGAGGCGCTCGACGACGACGGTGCGGTCCACGCCAACGACCACGTGAACGCGTCGCAGTCGTCGAACGACACCGTGCCGACGGCGATCCGCATCGCCGTGGCCGCACAGTTCCGTGACGAGCTGCACCCGGCATTGGAACTGCTCGCCGGGACGCTGCGCGACTTGGCGGCGCGCACGGCCGACGTCGTCAAGGCCGGGCGGACGCACCTGATGGACGCCACGCCGGTGACGATCGGGCAGGAGGCGGCGGCGTGGGCGGGGCTGATCGAGCGGGCGCGGCGGCGCTCCGTCGCCGACCTGGACG
>JALZMG010000088.1 GCA_030858325.1 Actinomycetota bacterium
CTCCCACCGCGCGCACGCGTCGATCGTCGGACCACCGGCGCACGTGCCGGCAGCGATGGGCCGCCTCCTGCAGCGTGAGGTCCAGGTGCTCGGCGAGCTGCGCACGAACCCCAAGCGCCCCTTCGTCGCCGTGCTCGGTGGGGCCAAGGTCAGCGACAAGCTCGGTGTCATCGAGTCCCTGCTGAAAACCGTCGACGCGCTGGCCATCGGCGGGGCGATGTGCTTCACGTTCTTCGCCGCCCAGGGTCGCTCGATCGGCGGCTCGCTGTTCGAGCCCGACCTTGTCGACACGTGCAAGCGCCTGCTCGACACGGCGACGAAGCCGATCCACCTGCCGAGCGACATCACCGGGCTCGACGCCGCCGGCCGCTACGCGACGTACGGGACACGCCTGCCCGACGGCGCCAAGGGATTGGACATCGGACCCGGTTCGGCGGCCGCGTTCGGCGACGTCGTGATGGACGCGCGCACCGTGTTCTGGAACGGGCCGATGGGCATGTTCGAAGACGAGCGCTTCGCCGCGGGGACCAAGGCCGTCGCCCAGGCCGTCGCCGACACGAAGGCGTTCACCGTCGTCGGTGGCGGCGACTCGGCCGCCGCCCTGGCCGAGTTCGGGCTCGACGACGACGTCGACCACGTCTCCACCGGCGGTGGCGCCTCCCTGGAACTGCTCGAGCACGGCGACCTGCCGGGCCTCGAAGCGTTGCGCAAAGGAGCACACGACCATGGCTGAGGCGCGCCGACCCCTGATCTCCGGCAACTGGAAGATGCACCTCAACCACTTCGAGGCGATCCAGACGATCCAGAAGCTGGCCTACCTCGTGCCGACCGAGGCGACCGACGACGTCGACGTGAGCGTGCACCCGCCGTTCACCGACCTGCGCAGCGTGCAGACGGTGATCGCCGCCGACGACCTGCCGTTCGCGCTCGGCGCCCAGCACTGCCACCACGAGGACACGGGCGCATTCACCGGCGAGGTGTCGCCGGCCTTCCTGGCCAAGCTCGACGTCAAGTACGTGATCTGCGGCCACAGCGAGCGGCGCCAGCTGTTCGGTCAGACCGACGAGACGGTGGCGGTGACGATCACCGCCATCCGCCGCCACGGGATGACCCCGATCGTCTGTGTCGGCGAGACCCTGCAGGAGCGGGAGGCCGGCACGACGGAGGACCGGGTGCTCGGCCAGGTCGCCGCCGCCCTCGCCGGCCGCACCAACCACGAGGTCGCCGAGCTCGTCGTGGCCTACGAACCGATCTGGGCGATCGGCACTGGTCGCACGGCGACGGCGGCCGACGCCCAGGCCGTGTGCGCAGCGATCCGCGCCCGCATCGCCGAGCTCGCCGACGATGCCACCGCCGCAGCGATCCGGATCCAGTACGGCGGCTCCGTCAAGGCGGCGAACATCGTCGAGCTGATGGCCTGCCCGGACGTCGACGGTGCGCTCGTCGGCGGGGCCAGCCTCGACGCCGACGAGTTCGCCCGCATCGTCCGCTTCCGCTGATGCACCCAGTCGGGGGACAGGGACGTTTGAGATTCGCGCTCCGGGGGCATCTTTTGCAGCCGGAGCGGCTGCTCCTGTTGTGTGCGAGCGCGACCCGTCCCGGGGAACGACCCGGGTACGATCGTTTGCACCCAGCAACCAACTTGACATGGGAAGACACTGGGTCATTGGCGGGGGAGCGCCGATTACGGGCCCGAAGAGGCTGTCTTGAGCGGGCACTGAAGACACAGCGTGAACCAGACCACAGGAGGTCAATAACATGACGAGCCGACGCAGGAGCACCAAGTTCCTGTCCGTCCTCGCCGGGGTATCGTTGGCGTTCGCCGCATGCAGCGACGACGACGACGCCGCAGTGGACGAAGCAGCGACAGATGTCAGTGAGGCGGTGACCGACGCCAGTGAGGACGTCGACGACGCCATCACCGACTCGACCACGGCCGAGTCGATGGTCGACGACACCAGCCCCGCAAGTACCAGCGGTGACACCGCCACCGATTCGACGACGGGCGACACCACCGACGCGACGACCGGCGACACCACCGACGCGACGACAGACGGGACGACCGACGACACGACCGACGGCAGCGCTCCCGCCGGCGGCGGCGGCGAAGTGGGCGCCAGCGCCTGCGGCGAGCCGCACGGTCCGTACGACGAGGCGGCCGAGGAAGCGAGCGGCGAGGTCCGCGTCGCGTGGAACCAGGCGCCGTACTCGTTCAACACGGCCACCAACCGCGGCAACGCGACGGCCAACAACAACCCGCTGTACCTGATGAACGCCGGCGGGTTCAGCTACTACGACGCCGATTTGAACTACGTCAACAACGACCAGTTCGGCACGTGCACGGTCGACTCGCTCGACCCGCTGACGATCACGTACACGGTCAACGAGGGCGTCACGTGGTCCGACGGCACGCAGGTCGACGCCGCCGACATGCTGATGACGTGGGCCGCGCAGAGCGGCGTCTACAACGATGCCGATACGGTCGTCACGGACTCCGGCGTCACCGCCCAGGCCGACGAGAACGGCACGGCCATCGTGGTCGGCGCCGACGGTGCGGACATCACGTCGGTCGACGAGGCTGCCTACGATGCCGCCTTCGACCCCGAGAGCGGCGAACTGCTCGAGGGCTTCACGTACAAGCCGGCCACCGGCGTCTCGTTCGACTCCTCCAGCGAGTCGCTGGAGCTGATCACGCAATTCCCGGAGATCTCTGAGGACGGCCTGTCGTTGACAGCCACGTGGGACACGTTCTACGTCGACTTCGCCACGGCGGGCGTGTTCCCGGGTGTCCCGGCCCACGTCGTCGCCCAGAACGCGCTCGCCATCGAGGACCCGGCCGAGGCCAAGACGGCGTTGATCGACGCGTTGCAACGACGCTTCGACGATCCGGCTGACATCGATGACGTGAAGGCGATCTCCGAGTCGTGGAACACGTACTTCGACGCCACCTCCCTGCCGGACGACCCGGGCGTGTACGCCGGCTTCGGCCCCTACAACCTGGTCGACTTCACCGACGACGGCTCGATGACGTTCGAGGTTCGCGAGGACTACACCTGGGGTCCGCAGCCGCAGGTGCAGACGATCGTCTACTCGATCATCGGTGACCCGACGGCGGCAGTGCAGGCGATGGAGAACGAGGAGATCGACATCATCCAGCCGCAGGCGACGGCCGACATCCTGACCCAGCTCGAAGGCATCGCCGACCGCGGCGTCGAGGTGATCGAGGACAACGGCGCGACGTACGAGCACATCGACTTGGCCGTCAACAACGGCGGTCCGTTCGACCCCGCCGCCTACGGAGGCGACGAGGCCACGGCCCTGGCGGTGCGCCAGGCGTTCCTCCACGCCGTTCCCCGTCAGGACATCATCGACCGGCTGATCATCCCGTTGAACGAGAACGCCGTCGTGCGCGACGCTCAGGTGGCCGTGCCGGGTGAGCCCTCCTACGACGACCTCGTCGCCAACAACGGCTCGGACGAGTACGCTGAGAAGGACGTCGAGCTGTCGCAGCAGATCCTCGCCGACGCCGGCGTGGACACGTCCACGCCGATCGACGTGCGGTTGCTGTTTGCCGACGAGAACCCGCGGCGGGCCAGCCAGTACGACCTGATCCGCGAGTCCGTGGCTCAGGCCGGCTTCAACCTCGTCGACGGGCGTGACATCAACTGGGGCGAGAACCTGTCCAACAGCACGCTCTACGACGCCACGCTGTTCGGCTGGCAGACCACGGCGATCGCCGTCGCCGACTCCATGCCCAACTACGTCACGGACGGCATCAACAACTTCTACGGCTACAGCAACCCGGATGTGGACGCCCTCGCCGAGGAGCTGAACACGACGTCCGATCCCGCCCGCCAGGACGAGATCCTCGTCGAGGTCGAGCAGAACCTGTTCGCCGACGCGTTCGGGTTGCCGATCTTCCAGCACCCGTCGATCACGGCCTACAACAGCACCTACGTCGACGGCGTGAGCAACATCGCCATCGCCCCGACGGTGTTCTTCAACGTGTGGGAGTGGATGGCGGTCTCGTGAGCCGGCGCGCGATCACCCCGCGGTGATCGTCTCCTGAAACGAACGTCACGGGGTGCCGGGCTCTCGGGTCCGGCACCCCGTCACGTCGCAGCTTCATTGCCACTCGGCGGTCGAGCACCCCACGCCGCTTGTGCCACCATTCGTACTGCGTCGTCATCCACCTGCATCCACCTGCCAGGAGCGTTCTCCGAGTGGCCGTCTACATCGTCCGGCGCCTGATCGCCGCCTTCTTCATCCTCATCGGCGCCTCGTTCATCGTGTACATGCTGATGACGCAGGCCGGGAACCCGCTCGCCTTCACCATCGCGATTACCAATCCGACGCAGCGGGCAGCCGTCGTCAGTTCGGTCACGGAGACACTGAGCCTGGATGTGCATCCGGTGCAGCGCTACCTCGACTGGTTGCAACGCCTGCTCTTCGAGGGCGACTTCGGGCTGGTGTCGCAGACGCAGCAGCCGGTTTGGGACGAACTGAAGACACGAGTTCCCCTGACGCTCAAACTGGTGACGGCAGCGACGGTCATGTCCGTCGTCGTCGGCGTCTCGGTCGGCATGCTCACCGCGTTGCGCCAGTACTCGGGATTCGACTATCTCGTCACGTTCTTCACGTTCGTGTTCTTCTCGCTGCCCGTCTTCTGGGTCGCCGTCATCCTCAAGGCGTGGGGCGGCATCAACTTCAACGACTGGTTGCGCGACGGGGCCCACTTCTCGGTGACGTTCATCGTGGCCATGTCAATCGTCGCTGCCGTGATCGGCTCCTCGATGGCTGGCGGTCGATGGCCGCGCAAGGCCCTGTTCGGCGTGGTCTCCGGTGCTGCCGCGGCCGGACTGTTGTCATGGATCTCGAGCCATCAGTGGATGCTCAATCCGCGTCTCGGGCCCGTGGTGTTCGCGTTGATCAGCATCGCCGTCGCCGTCGCCGTCATCGCCGTGATGGCCGGTTGGGGAAATGCGCACGCGCGCAACGCCGCACTGGTCACGGCGGCGATCGGGATCATCTCCTACTTCCCTATGCAGACCGTCTTCGACGGCGACATGAGCCTCTGGAAGCTGTTCGGCCTGGGGATCGTGGCGATCCTCGTCGGCGTCGCTGCCGGCTACGCGATGGGCGGGTTCGACAAGGGTCAGTCGGCGCGCACGGCTGCGGTGACGGCGTTCCTTGTGGGCGTCGTCATGTCCGTCGATCGGGCGATGCAGTCATGGGGGGAGTACTCGGCGTCGTCGGTGATCCGCAACCGACCGATCAAGACGATCGGCGACCGCGAGGACCGCCTGGAGGGTTCGTTCTGGGTGATCGTGAACGACACGTTCAGCCATCTCGTGCTGCCGACGCTCGCCCTCATGCTCATCTCCGTCGCCGTCTACACGCGTTACACGCGAGCGAGCATGCTCGAGGTGTTGAACCAGGATTACATCCGTACAGCCCGGGCCAAGGGCCTGACGAACCGCACCGTCGTCGTCCGTCACGCCTTCCGCAACGCGCTGATCCCGCTGGCGACGATCGTCGCGTTCGACATCAGCGGGATCATCGGCGGGGCCGTGATCACCGAGTCGGTGTTCGAGTGGGAAGGGATGGGGCGCCTGTTCATCGACGGCCTGCGGGAGATCGACCCGAACCGCGTGATGGCCTTCTTCGTGATCACCGGTCTCTTCGCCGTCGTGTTCAACCTGCTCGCCGACATCACCTACGCCGTGCTCGATCCGCGCATCCGCGTCGGCGAGTGAGGGGCCGCAATGACCGTTGAGGATCACGAGGGCTTCGTCCGCCCGCTCGGTGCACCGCCGGCTCCGGTGGACGACGACGAGGCCAGCATCGAGCAGGTCGAAGTCGTCGGGCTGAGCCAGAGCCAGATCGTGCGCCGCCGGTTCGTGCGGCACAAGGCGGCGATGATCGCGCTGTTCGTGCTCTTCCTCATCGTCGCGCTGGCGGCGACGAGCATCGGCTGGGGACCGATCCCGGGGTGGTGGAAGTACAGCTACACCGACCTCGTGCCGTCGCGAGGCGATCTCGACGGCCCGACGATGTCACTGCGCCCGACGTGGCTGGGCGGCGCAGGCGTCGGCCTCGGCGAGCACCCGTTCGGGCTGGACAACGAGGCTGGCAAGGACATGTTCGCGATGACGATGCGCGGCGTGCAGACGAGTCTCGCCGTGATCCTCGTGCTCGGCGTCCTGTCGACGTCGATCGGCGTCACTGTGGGAGCGCTGTCGGGGTACTACGGCAAGTGGGTCGACAGCGCGCTGATGCGCTTCACGGACATCATCATCGTCATCCCGCTGCTCGTGATCACGGCCGTGGCTGGCTTCGCTCTTGGTTTGTCCGGCATGTGGCCGGTCGCAATTGCGCTCGGCCTGTTCACGTGGACCGGGCTGGCACGCCTCGTGCGCGCCGAGATCCTGGCCCTTCGCGAGCGCGAGTTCGTCGACGCCGCGCGCGTCGCCAACGCCCCCAACCGGCGGATCATCTTCAAACACATCCTGCCCAACACCATCGGCACGATCGTGGTCAGCACCACGCTGCTGATGGGCGCCGGGATCCTCATCGAGTCGGCGCTCGGCTTCCTCGGCTTCGGCGTGCGGCCCCCGCAGGTCTCCCTCGGCACGCTCGTCAGCGACTACCAGGGCGCGTACTCAACGCGTCCATGGCTGTTCGTTTGGCCGGGCCTGTTCGTCATCGCCATCGTGTTGTGCCTGCAGTTCGTCGGCGACGGCTTGCGCGACGCCTTCGACCCCCGCCAGAAGCGCATCCCCAAGCGCAAGGACCTGGATCGTGACGACGGCGGCCGGACGAAGGGCGAGATGGAGATCGCCAACCTGCGCCGACCCGCCAGCGGCCCGGCCAGCAGCACGTAAGGCAGATTCAGATGGCGACGACGACTCCGGTGACGACCAGCGCGACCGCGGCGAGTGCCGTGCCGACGTGCCACGTGACCTGGGCTCGGTCGCGCTCGAGACGGGGGTCGTCGAGGTGACCGGCGGCGCGGAGTTGCTCCCAGCGCTGGCGAACCATCGCCGCTGCCGAACCGGACGGCGTGTCCACCAGATCACCTGGCCGGACGTGCGGTGCCGGCGTGCGGCGTCCGGGGTCTCGTCCGGCGGCGAGCGAACGGACGGCTCCTCGTGCGCCCGGCGCGGGCGCGCTCCACGCCGTGAACCGGCCGTATGCCGTGTCCAGCGTCAGCGCCCACTTCGTGTCGAGTGCGCGCAGCGCGGGCCACGGGATGTCGATCGTGCGACTGACGTTGACGAGCTGCACACCCGCATCGGTCACGGCGACGCGTGGTCGCCAGAACGTGGCCCAGCAGGCCAGCGCCAGCAGAGCGGTCCATGGGGCGGCGAGGCCCGCCTCGGACCACCCGTCCCGTGCGCCGAGCGACAGCGTCACGCCCGCGCAGATCACGCCGACTCCGATCGTCAGGACCCGGCCGTACCACGGGCGCAGCTCCTCACGCACTCAGCCATCGTGCCAGCAACCGCCCCGGCACACGTGTCGCACGAAGGGATCATCCGGTGAACGCAGACGCCGAACCGAGCGGGCCCACCGACGACTCCGGCCGGCGCGTGGTCGAGGTCCGCGATCTCGACGTCGACTTCTGGGTCAACGGCGACTGGTATCCCGCCGTCATCGGGGCCAGCTTCGACCTCCACGCCGGCGAGGCGCTGGCGATCGTCGGCGAGTCGGGTTCCGGGAAGTCAACGATCGCTCTGGCGATGATGGGCCTGCTGCCGGCGAACGCGTCGGTGCGCGGTTCGATCGGCATCGGAGACCTGGAGATCGTCGGCCTCGACAAGCGCAGCCTGCGCTCGATCAGAGGGCGCGTCGTGTCGATGATCTTCCAGGAGCCGATGACCGCGCTCAATCCCGTGTACACCGTCGGCTTCCAGATCGCCGAGATGCTGCGCAGCCATCAAGCGATGTCACCGAAGCTCGCCCGCAAGCGGGCGATCGAACTGCTCGAGCTGGTCGAGATCCCCGATCCCGCCAAGCGCATCGACTCCTATCCGCACCAGCTGTCCGGCGGGCAGCGGCAGCGGGCGATGATCGCCCAGGCCCTCGCCTGCGATCCGCGGCTGCTGGTCGCCGACGAACCGACGACCGCACTCGACGTGACCGTGCAGGCGGAGATCCTCAAGCTCGTCCGTGACCTGCGCGACCGCATCGACGCCGGGATCGTGCTCATCACCCACGACATGGGCGTCGTCGCCGACCTGGCCGATCGCGTGCTGGTGATGGAAAAGGGCCTCATTGTCGAGCAGGGGCCGATCCAGGACATCTACAACCACCCGCAGCACCCGTACACGCGCAAACTGCTGGCGGCCGTGCCCCACCTCGGCTCGATCGTCGGCGAGGGCGAACCGGTCGACGCGCCGGTGAAGGGCAACGGCGAAGTCGCCGCCCGCGTCGCTGGCGAGTCAGCTGACGCCGAGAACGCGCCGGTCGTCGACCTCCGCGACGTCGCCATCGAGTACCCCAAGCGTGGACGGGCACCGGCGTTCCGGGCCGTCGACGGCGTGTCGTTGCGCATCGCGCGAGGTGAGGTGCTCGGCCTCGTCGGCGAGTCCGGCTCCGGCAAGACGACGATCGGGCGGGCCATCGTCGGCCTGCTGCCTTTCGTCGAGGGCGAGGCCGACGTGCTCGGGACGAACATGGTCGGCGTCTCGAAGAGGGATCTCGGCAAGGTCCGTCGCAACGTCAGTTTCGTGTTCCAGGACCCCGGCTCGTCGCTCAACCCGCGGCTCCCCGTGGGCGAGTCGATCGGCGAGCCGTTGCTGCTGGCGAAGGAGGCCAAGGGGAAGGAGCTCGATCGACGCGTCGAGGCGCTGCTCGACCAGGTGCACCTGGCCCGCCACCTCCGCAACCGCTACCCCCACGAGTTGTCCGGCGGCCAGCGCCAGCGCGTCGGCGTCGCCAGGGCGTTGGCGCTCGGACCGCAGTTGCTGATCGCCGACGAACCGACCTCGGCGCTCGACGTGTCGGTGCAGGCCAAGGTGCTCGACCTGTTCCAGGAGTTGCAGCGCGAGATCGGGTTCGCGTGCCTGTTCATCTCGCACGACCTCGCGGTCGTCGAGATCCTCGCCCGGCGTATCGCCGTGATGCAGAACGGCAAGCTCGTCGAGTTCGGGAGCCGAGAGCAGATCCTCACGAACCCGCAGGACCCGTATACCAAGCGTCTCCTCGCCGCAGTACCGGTGCCAGACCCCGACGAACAGCGCATCCGCCGAGTCGAGCGCGACGTGTTGCTGCAGGAAGCCGCCGACGCCGAACGTGCCGCCGTCGACCCAGAACCCGTTCACTGACCGTCCGGGTCGGATCGACGACGAGCTCGGTACACTCGTCGGCCGTGCGTGACGTCGTTCTCTACATCGTCCTCGTCATCAACGTTGGGTCGTTGGTGGCGATGGTCTCGGGCATTCTGATGCACAGCGGTCGGGGTGGCGGGCTGTCCGACATGTTCGGTGGCGGCGGCGGCGCGGCCCTCGGATCGTCGGCCGCCGAACGCAACCTCAACCGCATCACGTTCGTGTTCGCCCTGGTGTGGATCATCACGGTGATCGCGCTCGGATTCCTGTTGGTGCGCAAGTAGCACCCAGGTAACGTGCAACCCCGCCCAATTTGGGCCGCAACACAAACCACGTCGGAGTGGCGGAATGGCAGACGCGCTAGCTTGAGGTGCTAGTGGGAGATTATCCCGTGGGGGTTCAAGTCCCCCCTCCGACACGACCTTTCCCCCTGCGGCGTCGTGCTCACCTCGAGGTCGTCACCGAGATCGCGTGTCCGCACGGCGTGGCGCCCTCGACCGTCTCCAAGATCGCGCAACGCCAGGCGTCAGCCGGATACCGAACTACACACGCGACGAACTCGTGGACTTCGCCGTTCGGATCCTCATCGGCGACGAGGTCAGCGTCGAGCAGCGCGAGGCGAACACCCGCGTCGGATACCGGCGCCTCGCTGCCCGGCTTGCGCACGATTGGAACATGTGGACCCCGCGATCGTCGACGAGGTCTCCCGAGGGCTCGACAAGGTTCTGCGGGACCGATACCAGCTCGATACCAAACCGCGCGGGTGATTCAATCGGATGTGGAAGTGTTCCCGCCGTGACCTCCAAAC
>JALZMG010000178.1 GCA_030858325.1 Actinomycetota bacterium
TTGCCGAGTGATTCGGGCGTCGTCTCGCGCAGCCCCTCGTCGACGGTCATCATCGATCCGTCGGCGCCGAGCACGGGCAGGATCTCCCGCTCGAAGCGCCCCTCCCTCGTTGCCGTCGCCGCCCGCCGCTGGCTCTGCGCGCCGAACCCGTCGAGATCGTCGCGCGACAGGTCCCACTTGTCGGCGATCAACTCGGCGGAGATGCCCTGGGGCACCAGCCCGCCCTCGTCGGCATAGCGGGCGCCGACTCGAGGCCCGAACGGGTAGCCGAACTTGCCATCGGCCATCGACGCCCCCATCGGCACGCGCGTCATCACCTCGACCCCGGCCGCGACCACCACGTCGTAGGCACCGGCCATCACGCCCTGGGCGGCGAAATGGGCGGCCTGCTGGCTCGACCCACACTGCCGGTCAATCGTCGTGCCGGGCACCGTCTCCGGCCAGCCGGCGGCGAGGACCGCGTTCCGGGCGACGTTGATGCCCTGCTCGCCGACTTGCATGACGCATCCCATCACGACGTCATCGACGCCGCCGGGATCGATCCCCGAACGGTCGACGAGTGCGTGCAGCGTCGCTGCCGCCAGATCGACCGGATGCCAGTCCTTCAGCTTCCCGTTGCGCTTGCCGAGCGGGGTGCGGACGGCTTCGACGATGACAGCAGTAGGCATGGCGTTCCTCTGGAACTTCGGCCGGCCTCGATCGCCAGCGGCGGGACGGCCAGTCTGCTGGGGTTGCGCCCGCCGGCCCAAACCGTGCGCGTCGGCGTCAACCGGCGGCGGCGACGGCGTGGCCGTTGGAGGACACGGCGGCAAGGATCCGCCGGAGATGGCCGACATCGGCGTCGGACAACCGCGACGACACGTGCGCCTGCACCGCCCTGCGATATGTCACGTTCATCGCCCGCCACAGCGCTCGTCCGCGCGGCGTCAACACGACGAGGACGGCGCGGTGGTCGTCCGGCGACTCGGGTTTCGAGCGGGCGACCCATCCCTCCTCCTCCAGCCGGTCGAGGCGCCGACTGAGGCTGGAACGGACGAGCCGCAGTTCGTCGGCGACTTCGCTCGGACGGGCCTGGCCGCCGAGGCGGGCCAGTGCGGCGAGCACGTCGAACCAACCGAGTGGCACCTTCCACTCCGCCGTCAACACGTCGTCGATCGCCCGCTCCAACTGCGCCGAGATCGACTGCAGCTCGCGCCACGTCGCCACGCGCGTGGTGTCAAGTCGTGCCATAGTCCGCCCCGCCTACCTTCCGCATTCCGTCCGCTGCGGCGGAGAGTAGTCGGCGCGGCGACGGGCCGCTCAGGCGAACGCGGCCGCCAGGACGTCGCGGTACGTGTCGGCGAGGTGGAACGTCATCACGTCGCGCACCGACTCCGGAACGTCGTCGAGGTCGCCGGCGTTGCGCTTCGGCAACACGACCTCACGCAACCCGGCCCGGTGCGCCGCCAGCACCTTCTGCTTGACGCCGCCGATCGGCAGCACGGCGCCCTGCAGCGTGATCTCACCCGTCATGCCGACCGTGTCTTTGACGGGCTGATCGCGCAGCAAGCTGACGAGTGCCGTGGTCATCGTGACGCCGGCGGAGGGGCCGTCCTTGGGCACCGCGCCCGCCGGCACGTGGACGTGGAAGCGGCGGTGGACGTCGGCCGGGTCGACACCCAACTCGGCGGCGTGGGAGCGAACGTAGTTCAGGGCGATCTGCGCCGACTCCTTCATCACGTCGCCGAGTTGCCCCGTCAACGTCAGGCTCGGCTCGCCTTCGGCGGCCGTCGGGAACGCCGTCGTCTCGATGAACAGCACGTCGCCGCCGTGGCCGGTGACGGCGAGTCCGTGGCGACTCCTGGCAGCTCGGTCCGCTCGGGGACGTCGTCGACGACCTTCGGTCGGCCGATCCAGTCGCTCAGATGGTCGGCATCGATCGCCGGCACCGTCTCGTCGGAGGCGATGCGCGCGGCGACCTTGCGGGCCAGCCGACCGAGCTCGCGCTCCAGCGAGCGCACCCCCGCCTCGCGCGTGTGGCCACGGATGACGGCGCGGATCGTGTCGTCGTCGACGGGCAACTCGCCCTCGACGAGCCCGGCCCGCGACGCCTGGCGCGGAAGCAGGTAGCGGCGGGCGATGAACACCTTCTCCTCGTCGGTGTACCCGTCGAGGCGCACGACGTCCATCCGGTCGAGCAGCGCCGCCGGCACCGTCTCGAGCACGTTGGCGGTGGCCAGGAAGACGACATCGGACAGATCGAGGTCGAGCTCGAGGTAGTGGTCACGGAACGTATGGTTCTGCGCCGGATCGAGCACTTCCAGCAGCGCCGCGGTCGGATCGCCAGACCATGCGCCGGCGCCGAGCTTGTCGATCTCGTCGAGCAGCACGACGGGGTTCATCGTTCCCGACTCGACGATCGCCTTGACGATGCGGCCCGGCTGGGAGCCGACATACGTGCGCCGATGCCCGCGGATCTCGGCCTCGTCACGGACGCCCCCGAGGGCGACGCGCACGAAGCGCCGACCCATGGCCCGCGCCACGGACTCGCCGACGCTCGTCTTGCCCACCCCCGGCGGCCCGACGAGCGTCACCACGGCGCCGTGTCGATGGCCTCGTTCACTCGGCTTTCTCGTTGCGTCGGCAGCCGACCGTTCGGAATGCCTGATGTCGTCTGTCGCCTCCCGCGTGTCATTGGTGCTGGTCGGGGT
>JALZMG010000190.1 GCA_030858325.1 Actinomycetota bacterium
GTGCCGAGGCGGTGGGCCGGTCCGGCCATGGCCAGGAAGTCCTCCACGTCGGCAGGTCGCACCTCGACGACGTGGCGGCCGGTGGACTCGGCGAACCACGACGTGGCGACGTCGTCGTGGGGGAGAGCGTCGACGTCGATGCCGAGGCGGCCGCTGATGCACAGCTCGGCCAGCGCCACGGCGAGCCCGCCCTCGCTGACGTCGTGGCACGCCTGCAGCAGCCCGGCGCGAATCGCCGTGTGCAGGCGGCGGTATCGACCGGGCGCAGAGGGGTCCGGCTGCGGCACGGCGCCCGGAGCCGCCGGGGTGCCGAGGACCAGGTCGAGGTGGCTGCCGGCGAACTCCGATGACGTGGTGCCGAGCAGGAACACCTGGTTGCCGGGCTCGGACAGCTCCGGCGTCACGCACCGTCCGGCGTCGGCGACGTGGGCGACGGCGGTGATCACGAGCGTCGGCGGCACGGCGTGGCGCTGGCCGTCGCGCCCGACGTACTCGTTGTTCAGCGAGTCCTTGCCGGAGACGAACGGCGCGTTGTGCGTCACGGCGGCGTCGTGGCACCCGTCGACGGCGGCCACCAGCGCGCCGAGCGTCGACGGGCGGCGCGGATCCCCCCACGAGAAGTTGTCGAGCAGCGCAACGAGATCCGGGTCGGCGCCGACGGCGACGACGTTGCGGACCGCCTCGTCGACCGCCGCATGGGCCATCGCTTCGGGATCGTGGAGCCCGTACCACGGGTTGACGCCAATCCCGACGGCGAAGCCGTGGGTCTCCCGAGGGTCGGCCAGCACGACCCCGTCGGCCGGGCCGTCGCCGTGGCGGCCGACGAGCGGGCGGACGACGGTGCCGCCGCCGATCTCGTGGTCGTAGCGATGGATCGTCGCCGCCTTGGAGGCGATGTTGCGATGGGCCAGGAGCGCCAGCAGTGTGGCTGCGGGGTCGCCGACGTGCCGCCGCCGTCCCGGAATCCGATCCGGGACCGGTGCGGTCGCCTCCATCCGCCGGCCGGGACGGCCGTTGTGAAGGAACGCAGTGTCCAGATCGAGCACGATCTCGCCGTGATGGCGCACGACGAGGCGCCCGTCGCCCGTGAACGCGCCAAGGTCGGCGAGCTCGACGCCGTGGCGGTCACAGCGGTCGCGCAGCGCCAACAGATGAGCTGGTGGCACGGCCACGACCATCCGCTCCTGGGCCTCGGACAGCCAGATCTCCCACGGCTCGAGCCCTGGGTACTTCAGCGGCACGACATCCATGTCGACGTCGGCACCGACGCCGTCGGCCATCTCGCCGACGGCGGAGGACAGTCCGCCGGCGCCGCAGTCGGTGATCGCCGTCCACAGCTCGTCGCTCCCGTCGAGCACGTCGATGAGCAGCTTCTCCGTGACCGGGTCGCCGATCTGCACGCTGGCACCGGCGACCTCGCCCGTCGTGGCGTCCATCGTCGCGCTGGAGAACGTGGCGCCGCGGATCCCGTCACGCCCGGTCCGGCCGCCGAGCACGACGACGCGATCGCCAGGGTCCGGGCCGGTCGGCAATGGGCGGTCGGCGGCGACGCCGATACAGCCGCAGAACACGAGCGGGTTCGTCGTGAACTCCTCGTCGTAGAGCACGGCGCCGGCGATCGTCGGCAGCCCGATCTTGTTGCCGTAGTCGGCCACGCCGTCGACGACGCCGTCACGGATGCGGCGCGGGTGCAGCGCACCGTCGGGGAGGTCGTCGACCGGAAGGTCCGGCGGCCCGAAGCAGAGGACGTCGGTCAGCGCGACGGGGCGATGAGCGGCGCCCATCACGTCTCGGATGACACCACCGACGCCGGTGTTGGCGCCGCCGAACGGCTCGACGGCCGACGGGTGGTTGTGCGTCTCGGCCTTGAGCGCCAGCGTCGTCCCCTCGGCGAAGCAGACGATCCCGGCGTTGCCGACGAACGCGGACCGCACGAAGTCCCTGCCGACGGTGTCCGTGGCGGCCTGCAAGCGGCCGAGCAGCGACGGCCGCTCCTCGCCGTCGACGACGAGCGTGGCCCGGAACGTCTTGTGCGCGCAGTGCTCGCTCCATGTCTGCGCCAGCGTCTCCAACTCGACGTCGGTCGGATCGCGCCCGAGCCCGGCGAAGTGGTCGCGGATCACCACCAGCTCCGCGGGGTCGAGCGCCAGCGACCGCTCCGCGCCGAGGCGGGCGAGACCGTCGCTGTCGAGCGTGCGCATCGGGATCGACGCCGACTCGCCCCTGCCGGGTGTTCCGGGATGGAACACCGGCGTCGCCTCGCCGGCGCTCCAGTGCTCGATGATCGGATTGGCGACAGCGCGGCGCAACAGGCGATCGACGGTGGACGCACCGGTGCCCGGCGGAAACTCGAGGCGACGGCCCGAGACGGCGGCCGTCACCGACACGCCGAGCTGGGCGCCGGCGCGTAGCACGGCGTCGGCGGCGGTGTCCGTGACACCAGGATGGAACGTGATCTCGACAGGCGACGAATGCGCCGCGTCGTTGCTGCCCGCCGGCGCTTGGGGCACGTCCCACGTGCCACGCTGCAGCAGGTCGTCGACCAAGAACGCGCCGAGCGCGTCGCGGTCCGCGGCGTCCAGATCACCCTCGACGAACACGATGTCGGCCACCGCGACCGGCCCGTCGAGGGGCAGGCCGAGTGCGGTTGCGCTGGCGGCGATCGACGCGGCGCGCGGGTCGGCGTCGATCGACCGGAGGGTCAACCGATGCCCTGACGCCACTGCCGCGACCCTAGGGATCGACGCCCCCGACCAGCACGCCATTGAACGAAATATCTACACACGGGGGGCTGCGACCCCGTGGACCCCCCGAAGACTGGCGACCTCACGCGCGCGGTGGCCACCCCGTGGACGCCCGAACACTGGCACCGTCCTGCGCCGGTACCGCCGTCAGAATCGACAGGCGGGGGGTGGGTCACTCACAATGGGGCGTGGCCGAGGACGCCGAGCG
>JALZMG010000197.1 GCA_030858325.1 Actinomycetota bacterium
GCAGGAGGCGACCCATCGCCGCCGGCACGTGCGCCGGTGGCCCGACGATCGACGCATGGACGCGGTGGGAGGCGCCGAACGCGTCGTTGACGTAGCCGTCGATGCCGTCGACGAGCGCGGCGACGAACACGTCGTCGTTGCCCTCCTCCCCGGCGTCGAACCGCAGGTTCTCGCGCAGCTCGACGCCGGGCGCCAGCTCGCCAAGCCGGCGACGTACGGGATCCATCGAGTACTGCGGATCGGGCGCGCCCTTCGGGCGGCCGAGGTGGCTGGCGGCGACGACCGTGGCGCCACGCTCCTGCAGCCACCGCAACGTGGGCAGCGCGGCGCGGATACGGAAGTCGTCGGTGACGCGGGCGCCGTCAGCGTCGTGCTGAAGGGGCACGTTGAAGTCGGTGCGCACGAGGATCCGTTTGCCGTCGAGCGAGCCGAGCGTGGCCTCGAGATCCTCGAGCGTCGGAATGAAGTTCGAGGTCATTCCTGATGCGGCCGCAACCGTCGGCGTCACCTCGTCGCTGCTGGCCTGCGCGGGCGGCGCTTGGCGGCCTTGGCCGTCTTTCCGGCGTGCAGCAGGAAATCGACGAGGCGGTTGGAGTAGCCCCACTCGTTGTCGTACCAGCCGAGCACTTTGACGAACGTGCCGAGGCTCATCGTCAGGCCGGCGTCGAAGATGCACGAGTGGGGGTCGGTGACGATGTCGCTGGAGACGATCGGGTCCTCGGTGTAGCGCACGACACCCTTCAGCGGACCTGCCTTGGCGGCCTTGGCGAACGCCGCATTGATCTGCTCGACCGTCGCCTCTTTCGTCAGCAGCGCGTTGAAGTCCGTGATCGAGCCGGTGGGTACGGGCACGCGCAGCGACGTCCCGTCGAGGCGGCCCTTCATCGCCGCCAGCACCAGGCTGGTCGCCCGCGCTGCGCCCGTGCTCGTCGGCGTGATGTTGATGGCCGCGCCGCGGGCGCGACGGAGGTCCTTGTGCGGGCCGTCGACGAGTTGCTGGTCGCCGGTGTAGGCGTGGATCGTCGTCATCAAGCCCTGCTCGACGCCGAACGCATCGTCGAGCACCTTGACCATCGGCACGAAGCAGTTCGTCGTGCAGCTGGCGTTGGAGACGACCTGGTGCTTGGCCGGATCGAAGTCCTGGTGGTTGACGCCGTAGACGAACGTGGCGTCGGCACCGTCGGCCGGGGCGGAGACGACGACGAGCGGCGCGCCGGCGTCGAGGTGGGCGGCGGCCTCCGCGCGCTTGGTGAAGAACCCAGTCGACTCGACGACGACGTCCACACCGAGGTCGCCCCACGGCAGGTTCTGCGGCTCCCGCTCGGACAGCACGCGCAGCTCGTCAGAGCCGACCTTGATGCCTGTCTTCGACGCCTTGATCGTCTGCGGCAGGATGCCGAGCACCGAGTCGTACTTCAGGAGGTGGGCCATCGTCTCCAGCGACCCAAGGTCGTTGACGGCGACGAAGTCGATGTCGGCGCCGCGCTGCGTAGCTGCCCGGAACAGGTTGCGGCCGATGCGGCCGAAGCCGTTGATGCCCACACGAACGGTCATGCCGGCCGACCATAGCCGCGAGACATTCTCATTGAGTCTGGGGGTACCGCAGCGAGGAGAAGTCTCCGAAGAATGCGTTCACACCGGCTTGAGCATGGCCACGCGCTTGCGGTAGATCGCCCGGATCTGGCGCGCCGTCGCCACCGGGTCCTCGACGCCACTTTCGTCGTACGGGATCACCCGCCACCCGACCTCGTCGCACGCCCGCTGGCGACCCTGGTCGGCGCGCTGGCCGAGATCGCCTCCGTGCCACCAGCTGTGGCCCGGCTCGACGGCGAGGAACGCCTCCGGCCACGCCAGATCGAGGTGGATCGTGACGCCGTTGGCCAAGACGACGGGATGCTGGCGCTGCGGCGTCGGCAGACCGACCCGCGCGATCAGCGCGACGAAGTCCAGCTCGAGACCGCTCTGGGCCGGGCGTTGCCGGGCGGTGACCCGTTCCAACCACTCGTTGAAGCGGCGCACGCCGGTGCGGCCCGAGCGGCGGATCATGGCGAGGTACTCGGCGGCGTCGGCCGGCGAGGCCAGCTGGCGATGCCACACGTCCTCGGCCGCGCGCTCGAAGCGGAACTGGTTGAACTGCCCGGCCAGCCCGAACAGCGTGCGCAGCGGTGTTGCAACGCGCAGCCCGTCGTCACGTTCGACGACGTCACGATTCTCGACGATCCAGCTCGTGCGCAGCAGGCGTCCCCACGACGGCAACGTGGCGTGCCGGCGTTCGTGGATGGAGATCTCGATGCGCTGGCGGGGCATGTTGCGCAGCCCGTGGACGACGCCGGCCGAGGGCCCACTGACGAACGCCTCCCGCCCGGCCGTCAGTTGGGCGACGAGCGCCTTGCCTTCCCAGGTCAGCTCGACGCCGGCAACGGCGACGACCCCGCGAGCGACACCGACCACGAGCCCACGGCGCCTGGCATGTTCCAACGCCGCCGTACTGACCTTGAGTTCGGTCAGTTGTCGGCGACTGGCGACCCAGTGGTGCGTGGCGAAGTGCTCGAGGACGTCCGAACGATTCATCATCGCCCGCCAGGGGGTGTCCGGCGGCGAAAAGCGGAAGCGTCAGATTCTTCGGAGACTTTGCCTTGCTGTCGTACCCCTCAACTCAATGAGAATGTTGTCTTCAGCGGGTGACGTCGCGGTGGGTGGTGCGGACGGCGGTGCCGCGGGCGCGCAGGCGCGTCGCCAGTTCCTCGGCGATGGCCACCGACCGGTGGCGACCACCGGTACAACCGATGGCCACGGTCAGGTAGCTGCGGCCCTCGGCGTGGTAGCTCGGCAGGATCGCCTGCAGCAGCGCTTCGAAGCGCTCGAGAAATGCGGCGGTGTCGGCCCGCTCCAGCACGAAGTCGCGCACGACCTGGTCGTGCCCCGTCAGCGGGCGCAGCTCCTCTTCCCAGTGCGGGTTGGGTAAGAAGCGCACGTCCATCACGATGTCGGCATCGAGCGGCAGGCCGTGCTTGAACCCGAAGCTCTCCACGGCGACCTGCAACTGTGCCGTCTCGGCGCTGTCGAACGCCGCCAGCAGCCGCCGCTTGAGCTGGTGGACGTTGAGCTCGGTCGTCTCGATCACCAGATCGGCCGCCTCGCGTGTCGACTCCAGGAACGCCCGCTCCATGCCGATCGACTCGACGAGACCCTCCGCATCGGCGGCCAGCGGATGGCGGCGGCGGCTGGCGCCGTAGCGGCGCACGAGCTCCGCCGTCGACGCCTCGAGGAACACGAGGCGCACACGGTGACCCTCGCTGCGCAGCGCCGACACGTGATCGAGCACGGCCCCGGAGTTGCGGCCGGCGACGAGCGCAAGGCGGTCGATCCCACCGGCCGGCAGCGAGGCCAGCTCGACGATCTTTTCGATCAGCGACGTCGGCAGGTTGTCGACGACGTACCAGCCGAGGTCATCCAGCACGTCGGCAGCAGCCGAGCGGCCGGCACCGGACATCCCGGTGATGAGCACGATGTCGGACACCGTGACCGACGATACCGACCCGTCTGGCCCGAAACCGGGATGCCAGATGCGGTCAGACCGCACGACCCCTCGGCGACCGGATTCGCCCGCTCGCGTCTGCTCCCTGACCTTGTCGCGTCAAGGCTTCACGACGCCGGCAGCCCGGGAACGGCGCCGCCGCGGAACGCGTCGACGAAGCGACGGTGGTCGTCGCGGGCCAGCGTCGCGTACGCGCTGCCCGTGTCCGCCAGCCAGTCGGCGAACTCGTCGGTGCGACCGTGCAGCACGTCGTCGATGGCGTGCTCGGTCTCGAACTCGACGAGCGACTCCTCGCTCGTGGCGTCGGAGACGCAGTGGATCTTGGCCACCGCCTGGCCGAGGAACCGCACCAGCGGCACCATCTCCTCGGGCTCGTCGACGCCGTCCCAGTCGAGATCCTCCTCGTACGGCGAGACCTCCTGCACGACCTGGCCGACGTCACGCAGGGTGCACCACCCGAGCCACGGATCGGCGCGCGCCTGCAACGCGAACTGCGACACCGCGGTGCGGTGCCCGTGGTGATCGAAGTACTCCTCCGCCGAGTCGTCGCTCACCACCCGCGACGCGGCGGCGACGTTGCCCTGCTTCATCGACAACACGACGTCGTTCTCCAACGCCTGCGTGCGTCCCTCGACGAGGATGCTGTAGGCGGGCAGCCCGGCCGAGCCGATGCCGAACCCGCTGCGCCCGACGGCGTCTTTGACGTCGTACGACACGCTCTCCTGGCGGCGCCGCTCGGGGATCGTCTCGAGGTACCGCTGGTACGCGGCGAGCACCTCGTCACGCTCTGCGTCGTCGAGGCGCCGCACGCCCGGCCGGTCGGTGAACCGTCGGTCGTTGCCGACGATCTCGGTCGTTCCGTTGAGCATCTCCAGGCGGCTGCGGTGGCGGGCCCTGGCCAGCGCGTCGAACACCGCGCCGTCGGTGTTGTCGAGGGTCAGCCGGAACTCCTTGTCCCGCTCGCCCGTGGCGAACTCGTGCACCTGCGCCGAGTAGGCCCTGGCCAACTCCCGCTGCAGGTCGGCGATGGTCTCGTCCGACAGTGCCTTCTCGATGCCGAGCACGCCGAGGCTGGCGGCCAGTCGCAGCAGGTCCCACGAGGCGTGGCCGAGATACGCATCGTCGAAGTCGTTGACGTCGAACAGCAAAATGCCTTCGGCGTCGACGTAGGTCCCGAAGTTCGCCGCATGCAGGTCACCCTGGATCCAGATGCGGCTCGTGCGCTCGTCGGCCCACGGGTCTTCGAGGTCGACAGCGTCGGCGTAGAACAGGCACGCCGTCCCCCGGTAGAACGCGAACGGCGAGGCGGCCATCTTGCGGAACTTCGTCCGGAACGCCTGCTCATCGGCGGCGATGAGGTCGCTGAACGCGTCGGCCAGGACCGTGACCACGCGCTCGGCACGGTCGCCGTCGGCGGCCAGGTCCGCGATCGTCGTCGTCATCGATCCACCTTCAGGTCGGTCGCGTTCACGTCACCAGCTTCGTCGCCCGCAGGTACAACAGGCGCGGGACGGTCGCCGCGTCGGCGTACTCGCTGGCGAGCGCGAGGAACCCCGGCGGGGGCGCCGGCTCGACCATGTGCGCCAGCACGAGTCCGTGTGCGGCGAGCGTGTTGACGTAGCGCGACAACGGGCGGTGGACGAAGCGGATGTGCACGCCCGGCTCGACCTCCTCGACCGTCGCCGCCTCGACGAGGTACGGGCCGATGCGCCAGTACTGCTCGGGCGGATCGAGCACGTGGTCGTCGATCCAGCCGCTGCCCGGTGTCTGCAACAGCGGATGGTTGAGAAAGAAGCAGAAGCACCCACCCGGCTGGAGCACTCTGGCGACCTCGGCGATGGCCTCGTCGACGGCGTCGATGTGTTCGAACACGAGGCAGGCGACGACGGCGTCGACGGACGCGTCGGCGAACGGCAGCCGATCAGCCGTTGCCCGGGCGAAGCGGGCGTCACCGCCGCGTCCGGTGGCGACGCGGATCTGGTTCCACGTCGGATCGATGCCGACGACGAGCTCGACGCCGTCGAGGCGGGCGGCCAACCGGCTGATCTGGCCCTCGCCGCAGCCGACGTCGAGCACTCGCCTGACGCCGGCGAGCTCCGTCGCCGCCAACGGCAGGATCTGCTCGGTGTACTCCGGGTCGGCACCCTCCGTGAACCCGTCGATCCACCACTGTGCATGCTCCTCCCACAGGTCCGCCCCGCTCACGTCTCCCCCATCCTCGGATGGGACTTCATGAATGGAGACGATCGTGGACGGTGGCGGCGACCGTGTCGGGCAGCCACGTCAGGGCTTGCAACTCGTCGAGGCTGGCCCGCTTGACGGCACCGACACCGCCCAACTCCTTGACCAGACGCGCCCTGCGCGTCTCGCCGAGCCCGGGGATGCCGTCGAGCACGCTGGCCGTCATCCGCTTGCTGCGCCGCTCGCCGTGGAACGTGTTGGCGAAGCGGTGGGCCTCGTCACGGATCCGCTGCAGCATGAACAGGGCCTCGCTCCCCCGCCTGATCTCGACGGGCTCCGGCCGCCCCGGCACGTACACCTCCTCGAAGCGCTTGGCCAGCGCGGCGACGGGGATCTCCGCGGACAGGCCGAGCTCTCTCACGACGCGCTCGGCGACAGCGAGTTGCCCCTTGCCCCCGTCGACGACGAGCAGTTGCGGCGGGTAGGCGAACCGGCTCGGCCGCTCCCCACGCTCGCCTGGGGGGCGGTCACGGTCGGCGAGGTACGCCGTCAGTCGCCGCGTCAGCACCTCCTCCATCGCCGCGTAGTCGTCGTTGCCCGGCACGTGCACCTTGAAGCGGCGGTACTCACGCTTGTTCGGCAGGCCGTCCTCCAGCACGACCATCGAACCCACGTAGTCGGTGCCCTGGAGGTGGGCCATGTCGTAGCACTCGATGCGCAGCGGCGCCTCCGGCAGCCCGAGCAGACCTTGGAGCTCGGTCAACGCCCGCGAGCGAGTGTTGTGGTCGCTGGCGCGGCGCAGGCGGTGACGGGTGAAGGCTTCGTCGGCGTTGCGCGTCACGGTCTCCAAGAGGCGTCGTCGCTCGCCGCGCTGCGGCACACGGACCTGCACACGCGAACCGCGCTGCAGCGCCAGCCACTCCTCGTACGTCTCCTGGTCGTCCGGCTCCACTGGAACGAGGACCTGCTTGGGGA
>JALZMG010000199.1 GCA_030858325.1 Actinomycetota bacterium
GTGCCGAGCTGGCGGAACCACGCCGGACCGTTGGCCAGGATGCCGGGCACGTTGGCCAACGTCTCGGCGTTGTTGGCCAGCGTCGGCGCAGCGACGGTTCCAGTGTCGCCGGCCATCTGCACCTGCCCCGTGGACGCGTCCCCCATGCCGACTTCCTCCGCGCCGTGGCGGAACGGCGGGGCCACGCGGGGGAACGGGGGACGGCCCTCGACGACCTCGAGCAGCGCCGACTCCTCGCCGAACAGGTACTCCTCCGGGCCCTCCAGCACCTCCAGCGTCACGCCGTCGGCCCATCCCGCTGCCGCGACCTCGGTGATCGCCGCTCCGACGCGCTCCACCTCGGCCGTGAACGAGGCCTTCAGCGCCACGATGACCCGGTGCGCGTCGACCGCCCGGGCGGCGATCAGCGCACCCTCCAGGATTCGGTACGGGTTGCGCCCGACGAGCTGGCGGTCCTTGAAGCTGCCGGGCTCGCCCTCGGCGGCGTTGACGACGACGGTCGCCCGGTTCGCCGGCGAGGCATTAGCCGCCACCGTTGCCCACTTCGTGCCCGTCGGGAACCCGGCCCCGCCACGACCGCGCAGGCCGGACGCCTGCAACTCCTCGATCACCGCCGCCGGGCCGAGTCGGTCGGCGGCCTCCAGCCCGGCGCCGCCGCCGCCATCCCGATAAGCCTGCAGCGATGGGACGGGTTCAGGGTCGAGGATGCGCGGAAGCCCGGTTGCAGTCATCGGCGATCAGCCGATGGCCGCGAGCGCGGCGTCGTAGTCCGGTTCCTGGGCGATCTCCGGGACCTGCTCGGTGGAGGTGACATTGCCGCCCGGATCCTCGACGACGACGACGACGGCCCCCGACATTAGGCCGGCCATCGGGCCGTCGCTGATCGCGACGCCAGAGGCGTCGCCGAACTCGTTGCGGAACGTGGAGGCCGACGTGACGTTCTCGATCCCCTCGTCGCCGCAGAGCCGCACTGTGATCTGGGCCACGGCCCCGATCATGGCAGGCGGCGCGATTCTGCGGAGAATTTCCCTCGCCGGCCTACGCCAACGCAATGAGAATGTTGACGTGCCCGTCAGCCGGTGCCGCGGCGGACGTTGCGGACGTTGACGGCCACGACGAGTGCGAGGGAGATGCCGATCGCCCACCACTGGTAGCGCTGCAGGAACGCCAGCACGTCGAGCAGCTGCGACTCGAACGCCTTGGCCAGCCACCACATCAACGCCAGGCGTCCGGCCAACCCGATCGCCAGGAGGGCGGCAAGGCGGGCCGGGGGCGTCTTGTGGATGCCGGTGAGCACGGCGACGATGTTGCTGCCGGCGAAGAAGGGGATCAGTGCGAACTCGGCCTTGGCGAAGCCGCGGTGGTACGACTCCAGCGCCTCCGGCGTGATGCCGAGGAACCGGGTGAACCAGCTCAGCGCCTGGTCGCGATACGCCCTGCCGATGAGGTGGCACACGACGAACGCCAGCGCCAGCCGGCCGGCGCCGATGACGACGTACCAGCCGGGCGAGATACCGCCGGCGACCGCCAGGACGAGGTAGCGCTGGCGCGACGACAGCGCCAGCAGGCCCTCGGGGTTCGTGCTCGCCCACCGTGACCAGACGACGTTGGCGATGTTCGTGCAGATGATCAGCCCGACGAACGCGACGAGCGTCAGTGGCGCCCACGGTGGCGGCCGATGCGGGTGCTCGACGGCCTCTTCGATCTCGGCCGCGTCGGACACCACGGGGACGCTACGGCGTGAAACCGCCGCGCGATGGTCAGCCGCTCCCGCAGGCCTGCAGCAGCGCTTGCGCCTCTTCCAGCTCCGGGCTCGGCGTAGCGCCGACGACGGCGACCGCCAGCCGCTCGGCCAACAGCTCGGTCGTGAACGTCTGGCGTAGGCACTCGGCCTGTGTCTCGTCCTCGATTGTCGCGGCGATGATCTCGACGAGGTCGCCGCAGGCGGCGGCGTTGGTCTGCACGTCGGCGCGGATCTCTTCGGTGACGGTGATCCCGGCTTCCTCCAGCGACGCGCTGTCGAAGAA
>JALZMG010000224.1 GCA_030858325.1 Actinomycetota bacterium
CCGGGGCCGAGGGTGAACGTGCCGCCCGCGCTGGGGCCGGCTTCGCAGGCCACGACGATCGCCGGTTCGCTCGGCTGCGCCTCGCCCGTCATGACCCCCAGGGGGTCCGTGCATCGGCGATGCGGAACGTGCCGGCGCGAGGCGCCCCCGGTGAGTGACTCACCGGGACGGCTGACCTGCGGTGACGACGCGGTGCGAGTAGCGGTGAGTGGTGTGCCGGCGGCGGGATCCCGGAGCCGCCGACACGGTGAGGAATCCGGTGAGCCGGTGCCCGCAGGGTTGCGCCCATGCACACCGACGACCCCGTGGCGGCATTGCCGAGCCTGTCCAAGCGCCTCGACATGGAGTGGACGATGCTCCGTCGCCGACCCCACGTCCTGCGCGCGGTCCGCCGGTGGCAGCTCGTCGAGGCGCCCTTGGCCGACCTGGACGCAGTGCTGTCGGCCTGCGGCTACCGCCTCGCCCCCACGCCGACGCGCAATGTCGTGCTCGGCCACCTCGTCGAGCGCGCCCACGACGACGAACTCGCCGCGCGCATCGTCCTGCAGCGCCTGCTCCCGGGGCTGCTGGCAACCGTCCGCCGCCGCGCCCGGGGTGCCCGATCGGAAGGGTTGTTCGAGGAGCTGGTCGGCGCGGCGTGGATCTCGATCCGCAGCGCCAACGCCGGCGTCGGCAGCAGCGCCATCGCTGCCGCGCTCATCAGCGACGCCCGCCACCGCGCGTTCGTGGCACCGAGCCGCCGCCGCTCGGCGACGGAGGTCTCGCTCGATCCCGGTCAGCTGGAGCAGGCCCCGGTCACCGTCGATCCGTCGGCGTTCGAGGAACTCGTCGATGTCGTCGGCGAAGCTCGGCGGGGTGGGCTCCCCGACGAGGATCTCGACCTCGTCGTCAACCTCCTGCGCCTCGGCACGCCGACGGCGCTTGCCGCCGAGCGGAACGTGACCACGCGCACGGTCCGCAACCATCGAGCACGAGCGACCTTCCGCATCCACCGCCTCACCGCCGCGGCGTGAGCGGCGAGCGGGAATCAGCCGTAGTCGGCGTGGCGCTTCTCGAGGAACGCGCTGATGCCCTCCTGGGCGGCCGCCGACGCGGCGGCGGCGGCCATCACCTCCGTGGCGTACTCGTAGGCCTTGGGCTGGTCGAGGTCGACCTGCGCGTAGAACGCACGCTTGCCGAGCGCCTTGGAGCTGACCGCTCCTCTGGTCACCCGCCGCATCAGATCGTCGACGGCGCCGTCCAACTCCTCGTCGGGAACGGCCCGGTTGACGAGACCCCAGTCGGCGGCCGTGGCGGCGTCGATGACGTCGCCGGTGAACGCCAACTCGAGCGCTCGCTTGCGCCCGACGTTGCGGGCGACGGCGACGAGCGGCGTGTGGCAGAACAGGCCGCCCTTGCCGCCAGGGATGGCGAACCCCGCGCTCTCGGCGGCGACGGCGAGGTCGCACGAGGCGACGAGCTGGCAGCCGGCTGCGGTCGCCAGCGCATGCACCTTGGCGCACACCGGTTGAGGGATCGACTGCAGCTGGTTCATCATCCGCGTGCAGACGTCGAAGACGTGGCGGGCCTCGTCGAACGTGGCGCCGGCCATGTCCCCGAAGTTGTGCCCGGCCGAGAACACCGGCCCGTTGGCGGCGAGCACGACGCCGCGGGCGTCGGTCCGGCCGATCGCCGCCAGCGTCGCCGTCACCTCCTCCATCACGTCGACGGCCAGCGCGTTGCGCTTCTCCGACCGGTCGAGCGTGACCGTGACGATGTCGCCGTCGCGCTTGACGATGAGGTGCTTGTACGGGGCGTCATCCATGGCGCCCAGTCTCGCGCCGCTCCGGCCGATTACCACGAACTCGAAATGAGCGAAACACCTTTGTGGGCGCGGAGCCCCTCGGATCCGGGAACCTCCGCGCGCAGTGGCGGAGTACCGCCTCGCAGCACGCCAGGTGAGCGCGTCGGCTTACGGTGGCGGCGATCGCACGAGGAGAGGGACGGGATGACGGTGACGATTCGCGAGCTGGCCGAGCGGCACTGGAACGGCGAGGCCGACCTCGTCCACGAGCACCATCCTGTGCGACCGGTGCTCGGCCGGGCCGCCGAGGAGATCGCGCCGGGCATCTTGACGTTGATCTCCGTCGCTTCGGTCAACGCCGTCGACACCGGTGACGGTCTGGTCATGCTCGACACCGGCGGCACCTACGACAGCGACCACGTCTACGACTCCGTGCGCGCGTGGCGACCAGATGCACCACTGCGCGCCGCCGTCTACAGCCACCATCACGTCGACCACGTCTTCGGCACCCGCCG
>JALZMG010000255.1 GCA_030858325.1 Actinomycetota bacterium
CAACCGTGTTCCAGCGCAGGCGACCGGGGCGCACCGTGACGGCGACGAGCGCCGGGTCCCGTCCCCAGTCGTCGACGCTGCCCGGTCCTGCCCCCAACGGGGCGACGCGTCGAGCCGCAGCGGTCGCCGCGCCGGCCCGTGCCGCGGCGATGGTGCGCTCGAGGGGCAGTGTGATCACACCCTTGCCTCGTAGTCGGAGTCGGTCATCAGGAGCGCGGTCCGTTGCGCATCAGGCGACCGCCTGGCGGGGCGGGACGCGGATCACGGTCGGCCAGGCGTACAGGCGGTCGATGACGTCGCTCGTCGTGGCCGTGGGGCGGAAGCCGACGAGCTCCTCCATCCGGGAGTTGTCGGCCAGCCGGCCGCGATGCAGCGTCTCCAGGACGTGGTCGGGGATCGGGGCGCCGAACAACCCGCTGACGATCTTGGCGACGTGCCAGTCGGGGCCGATCAGTGGGATCGGCAGGCGGCGGCCCTTGCGCGCCGCCTGCAGCGTGGTGATGGCGCCGGCGGCGACGACGTTCACCGGCTCGGACAGGCCCCGCCGGGCGGCCTCGACGAACGCCCTGGCCACCTCGACGTCGAGAGCGACGGCAAACGGCGGGTCGGCGAGGACGCTGAACGGGACGGCCGGCATGCGCAGCAGTCGACCGAGCGGGCTGGGCACGTGTGGGCCGAGCACGGTGCCCATGCGGATCGGCGCCACGGTGACGCCGATGCGCGCCCCGATCGCCGCCGCGGTGCGCTCGATGCTGGCCAGCATGCGGCCGTAATCGCTGGTCGGCGCGACGTCGGCGGACTCGTCGGGACGAGTCGGAGCGCCGTGGGCACGGCCGTAGACCTCGATGCCGCTGCGCACGACGAGCGATTCAAGGGCGCGGCACTCGGCGGCGGCGCCGAGAATCGACGTGGCGGCGTCGTCGGTGAGGCGTCTGGCGACCGGCGGCGTCGCTCGGCTGAACGGCTCCCACACCGAGATGTGCACGACGACGTGCGGATTGAAGGCCGTGATCGTGTCGACGATGCGCTCGTGCTCAGTCGGGGCGATGAGGTGGAACTCGGCCCGGTGCAGGCGCCGGCGGGGTGGGTCGACGTCGATGCCCATCAGGGCGCCGACCCACGGCTCCTCCTCGAAGCGCTCGGCGACGCGCGACCCGAGGTCCCCGCCCATCCCGCTCACCAGGACCCTCCGGCCAGCCGCCACGTTCGAACGCTACCCCGGCCGTCGTCGCCGACCCGTCATCCGCCCGCCGCCACGAGTTCATCTGCGACGGGTTCTCAAACGTGGATCTGGGCGCGAACGTTCTCGAATACGGGGCCTCGCCAGCCCGGGCCGAAGGCGCCTCAGCCCAGCCCGCGCGCGTCCTGTTTCAGGGCGGTGTCGACGGAGAGCGCAGCGGCGACGATGAGGCTGTTCAGCGGTTCGGGCTGGCGGGTGTGAATCTGCACGACGTAGTTGTCGGCCGTCGTGAACAGCGTCTTCGCCACGCCTTCGAACGTTTTCGTGATCCTCGCCACTTCGGTGCCGGCGGCGTCCTCGATGCGGAAGTTCCACGCCCGCCAGTTCTCGCCGAAGATCCCGCCCAGCCGCTGGCCCTGGGCCTCGAGGCCGAAGCGGATCTTGCCCATCACGTTCTCCTGCACGATGCGCCCGAGCTCGCGACCCGTCGCATCGGACACGACGACGGTGCTCTTGAACACCTTCGCCGGGCGGGTCAGCTGCATCAGCACGGACCCGTTCGGGTCCTCGATTTGCAGCTTGTGAGTCATGAACTGATCCAGACTGCTGACGAGGCGGAGCACCTTCTTGGCCGTCGACTGGCCGACCTGTTCGACGCGCCCGAGGACGTTGCCGCGCTGGTCGAAGACCTGGTATTGGTTGCGCAGCTCGATGACCTTGGCCTTCTGGTTGACGATCAGGATCGGCTCGTCGAAGAGGGTGCCGCCGCCGCCACCGACGACGCCTTGGACGCCGGCACCGCGCCGGCCCGCACCGTGGAGCTGCTCCTGCAACTTCGCCGGATCGCCCTCGTTGCCCACGGTCATGACGCCATCGAGGCGATCCATGCGCGTCGGCTGCACCGGGTCGACGGCCGTCACGCCGTTCGTGCTGACGTGGTCGGTCCACGCATTGCCGTCCCAGTAGCGCAGCTGGTGGCGCTGCATGGGGTCCGGGTACCAGTTGGCCGGTGTCTGACTCACGCGTGCACCCCCTCAGCGCAGCTTGGGGGCGGTCAGGATGACGTTGCGGGCGAACGGATCGAGCTGGCGTCCGGCGAGGCGCTCGGTGATGGTGATCGCCTTCGTGTCATCGTCGACCAGCCCGGACCAACGGATGTAGCCACCCATGATCCCGACGAGACGGTCACCGACCTCCTCACCGTGGACGACAACTTTGGTGCCGGCCTTGAGCAGCTCGTTGAGCTCTCGATAGAACGACCGCAGCCACGGGTCCAGGTCCTCGCCGTTGAACGGGCGGTGGCGGCTGGCGACCCCGAGCTCGTCGTAGTTGTGCAGGTTGTGCGGGGCGGGGATGATCGAGATCACGCAGCCGAACCCGTTCTCCCTGAGCCAGATGATCTCCTCCTGGCGTCGCACACGTCGGTGGTTCTCGCCGTAGCCGCCGGGCCGCTCGCAGATGGCCAGCTTGTCCTTGAGGAACCACGTGAAGTGGCGCGGCGTGATACCGAGTGCCCACCGGCCGCGCAATCGTGTCGCCATCTCAGCTCGCTCCCAGGGTGCCGTCGTCAGCGGCCGATCGTACTGGCCGACGCTCGACGATGCGAAGGCGCTGGCCGTGACGTTCGACGCGCCGTCCTCCGGTGATCTCGCAGGCGACGACGTTGCCGCGAGCGACCTCGAGCACCCGGTCCACCGACGCCAGATCGGGAGGCAACCCGCCCGTCGTCAGC
>JALZMG010000270.1 GCA_030858325.1 Actinomycetota bacterium
GCGCCGGACCTGGCCGCCGCCGTGACCGAGCAACTGCGCCAGCTGGCCCTGGCGCACGCCGAAGTGGCCGTCGTCGTCGGCGAGCATCCCGACGATCACCCGGGCGACCACGTCGAGTTCCTGTTCACGGCGAATCCCGGCGCCCCACTCCTGCCGCTGTCCAAGGTCGCCTCCGGCGGCGAGTTGGCGCGCACGATGCTCGCCCTGCGCCTGGCCCTGATGGTCGACGACGAAGCAGCAGCCACGGATGGCCGCGTTGACACGCGCACGCTGGTGTTCGACGAGGTCGACGCCGGCATCGGCGGCGCGGCTGCCACCGCCGTCGGCGGCGCGCTCGCTGCCGTGGGTCGCCGGCACCAGGTGCTCGTCGTCACGCACCTCGCCCAGGTCGCCGCCCAGGCCACCGCGCAGGTCGCCGTCACCAAGGACGTCACGAACGGCGTGACGACGGCGACGGCCGTCGCCGTCACCGCCGACGAGCGGGTCGAAGAGTTGGCCCGCATGCTCTCCGGCGCCGACGGCGGCGCCGCCGCCCTGCGTCACGCGACCGAGCTGCTACGTCGACGCGTCAGCCAGGCTTGACAGACGTAGCGGTCGGGTCTTCATCCGTGGCATTGGCATGTGAGCTCACGCGGCGTCGCTGGAATCATCGTTGACGTTCAGGAGCGCATCGTCAACGTTTGTTGACGATGCGTATCGTGATGCCGACCCGCGAGAGGTCCCTGAAGGGATGGTGGACGTCATGAGTTGGACCCGAGCCGAACGCGCTAGCGACCTCCGGGCGTGGGCCGACGAGGTTGAGGCCAAGGACTTGGTGGTCGTCGAAACGACGCGCTCCGGAGGATCGACTCGTAGCTGCCTGAAGTTCATCGCGACGGGCGTCGGTGGCCGGTGACAGCGCCGCGGCGACGTTGCTGCTCGATCGGGAGCCGACTCTTCTTCACGTGAGCGAAGATGCGATCTGAACGCGTCTTCGCTCACGCAAACCTTCGAGAACCTCGCCGAGCCGGGGTTCGCTCAGAAGTCATGACTGCCGGAGCGGGGTCAGCTCAGACGATGAGGAGGACAACGAGGAAGAAGAAGGCGACGTCGATGATCCCGAGCACGATGCCGGCCGTGGCCATTCCCCGGCCGGCCTGGCCCGTGTTGCGGATCTCGTTGCGCGCCTGGACGCCGAGCGCAATGGCGATCGGACCGAGGATGATGCCGAACAGGACCAGCCCCACGATGCCGCAGATCATCGACGCCGTGGCCTTGCCGTTGTTGCCGATCACCATGGTGGCGGTGTCCCCACCACGGTACGCCGGCGGGGGAGGGGGCGGTTCGAACGCGCTGCTCATCGCCCCAGTGTCGCACGGTCATCCCCGCCCGGGCGGCGGGCGGCGAGGTATGGTGATCTCCCATGCCGAAGCACATCTTCGTGACTGGCGGTGTGGCCAGCTCACTCGGCAAGGGGCTAACAGCGTCGTCGCTCGGCCGCCTGCTCAAGCTGCGCGGCCTGCGCGTCACGCTGCAGAAACTGGACCCGTACATCAACGTCGACCCGGGGACGATGAACCCGTTCGAGCACGGCGAGGTGTTCGTCACCGACGACGGCGGCGAGACCGACTTGGACCTCGGCCACTACGAACGGTTCATCGACGAGAACCTGACGCGTGCGTCCAACGCCACGACGGGGTCGATCTACCAGTCCGTGCTCGCCGCCGAACGGCGCGGCGACTACCTCGGCAAGACGGTCCAGGTGATCCCGCACATCACCGACGAGATCAAGCGGCGCATCCGCCGCCTCGCCACCGACGACGTCGACGTCGTCATCACCGAAGTCGGCGGCACGGTCGGTGACATCGAGATCCTCCCGTTCCTCGAGGCCATCCGCCAGTTCCGCAAGGAGGCCGGGCGGGACAACGTGTGCTACGTCCACGTCACGCTGGTGCCGTTCATCGGCCCCTCCGGCGAGCAGAAGACGAAGCCGACGCAGCACTCGGTGACGGAGCTGCGCAGCCGCGGCATCCAGCCCGATCTCATCGTCTGCCGCAGCGAGGAGCCGCTGTCTGACGACTTGAAGACGAAGATCTCCAACCTCTGCGACGTCGACGCCCGCGCCGTCGTCAACGCCGCCGATGCCCGCAACATCTACGAGCTGCCGCTGATCCTCCACGACGAGGGCCTCGACACGGTGGCCTGCGAGGTGCTGCGGATCGAGGACCGCCCGGTCGATCTCGGCCCGTGGGAGCAGGTCGTCGGGCTCGTCGACGCGGCGACGGCGTCGGTGCGCATCGGGCTGATCGGCAAGTACGTGCAGTTGCCAGACGCCTACCTGTCCGTCGTCGAGAGCCTCAAGCACGCCGGGTTCCACCACGGCGCCCACGTCGATGTCGACTGGATCCAGGCCGAGGACGTGGAGGGGCTGCTCGCCGCCGGGCGCCTGGCCCACCTCGACGGGATCGTCATCCCCGGTGGCTTCGGCGCCCGCGGCGTGGAGGGCAAGATCGCCGCCGCCGGGTACGCCCGCGAGCAGCACGTGCCGTGCCTCGGGCTGTGCCTCGGCCTGCAGGCGATGACGATCGAGTTCGCCCGCAACGTGCTCGGCCTCACCGACGCCAACTCGACCGAGTTCGACCCGACGACGCAACACCCCGTGATCGACTTGATGCACGACCAGCGCGACGTGACGGACAAGGGCGGCACGATGCGCCTCGGCGCGTACTACGCCGTGCTCGCGCCCGGCACGAAGGTCGCCGAGGCCTACGGGGAGCCCGTGGTCAGCGAACGCCATCGGCACCGTTACGAGTTCAACTCGAACTACCGGGCGCGCCTCGAGCAGGCCGGGTTCGTGTGCAGCGGCACGTCACCCGACCGTCGCCTCGTCGAGTTCATCGAGCTCGCCGATCATCCGTACTGGGTGGCGACGCAGGCCCATCCGGAGTTCAAGAGCCGCCCCGACCGCCCGCACCCGCTGTTTCGTGACCTCGTCGGCGCGGCGCTGGCGGCGAGGACGGCCCGCCGGTCGGCACCTGTCGGGGTCCCCGCCGTGGCCCCGTGACCGGCGGCTTCGCCAGGGTCGGGGAGCGCCAGGTCCACCAGGGGCACGTCTGGCGTGTCGTCGTCGCCGAGTTCGAGAGCCCCGACGGGCAACGTTTCCAGCGCGACATCGTGCGCTCGCCCGGCGCCGTCGCCATCGTTGCGCTGATGTTCGACGCCGAGGGCAGCCCCTCGATCGTGTTCGTGCGCCAGTACCGGCCGTCCTATGAGCGGGTGATCGTCGAGATCCCCGCCGGCATGCGTGACGTCGACGGTGAGCCGACCGACACGACGGCGCGGCGGGAACTGGCCGAGGAGGCGGGGCTCTCTGCGGAGCGCGTGGAGCTGCTCGTCGAGCTGTACCCGTCGCCGGGGCTCACCGACTCGGTGACGACGATCTACCTGGCCACCGGCTGCACACCCGTCGAACGATCGCTGCACGGACCCGAGGAGGAGCACTCCGACGTCGTGCACGTCCCACTGGACGACGCCGTGGCGATGATCGAGCGCGGCGAGATCTCCGACGCCAAGTCGGTCGCCGGTGTGCTGCTGACCGCCCGCCGCGTGGCCGCCGGCGACCGAGGGTGAGCGTTGGTCGTGCCGGCGATCGACACGGAGCTGCCGCTCGACGTGGAGGAGTTCCTCGTCTGGATGACGGCCGATCAGGGCCGGTCAGCGAACACAGTGGCCGCCTACCGGCGTGACCTGCGTGGCTATACGCAGTGGCTGGCCGCCCGTGGGGCCTCGCTGACGTCGGTGTCGACCGCCGAGTTGGAGGAGTTCATCGCCGCCAGGCGTTCGTCGGGCGCGGCGGCGTCGAGCATCGCCCGCCAGTTGGCAGCGACGCGCATGCTGCACCGCTATCTCGTGACCGAGGCCGACACCCGCGGGGACGATCCGACGGCCGACCTGGAAGGCGTGCGCGTGCCAGCCGGTCTGCCCAAGCCGCTCAGCGAGTACCAGGTCACGGCCCTACTCGAGGCCGTCGTGGCCACGGACCCGCTGGCGCTGCGCGATCGC
The DNA here is from genome assembly GCA_030858325.1 of Actinomycetota bacterium. Taxonomy (GTDB): domain Bacteria; phylum Actinomycetota; class Acidimicrobiia; order Acidimicrobiales; family Ilumatobacteraceae; genus JALZMG01. Next base: position 4,042 of record JALZMG010000270.1, read on the forward strand.
GCGCTGCTCGAGCTGCTGTACGCCACCGGGTGCCGGATCTCGGAGGCCTGCGGGCTGTCGATGGGCGACATCGACTTCGACCAGCGGCTCGTCCGGTTGTTCGGCAAGGGCGCCAAGGAGCGCATCGTGCCGTACGGGCGGGCCGCCGGCGTCGCGCTCGACGACTGGTTCTCGCCACGCGGCCGTGTCCTCCTGGTGCCGGACCAGTGGCGGCGCCGCAACGACGCCGAGGCTGTGTTCTTGAACGGGCGCGGGCAGCGCCTGACGCGCCAGTCGGCGTGGGCGGTGGTCAGGCGCTATGGCCGTGCCGCCGGGATCGAGGTCCATCTCTCGCCGCACGTGCTGCGCCACACGTGCGCGACCCACCTGCTGGACCACGGCGCCGACCTGCGCGTCGTGCAGGAGATGCTCGGCCACGCCTCGATCTCGACGACGCAGGTGTACACGAAGGTCAGCCAGGAACGCCTGTGGGACGTCTACCGCGCCGCCCACCCCCGAGCGATGGGCGGTGCGCGATGAGCGATGAGCGCGCCC
>JALZMG010000287.1 GCA_030858325.1 Actinomycetota bacterium
CCGTCGTGGAGCAGCGTGCGCAGCTTCGTCTCGGCGGCGAAGAACGCAGGGTCGTCCTCCAGTGCCGCGGCTCGTGGCCGGGCCAGCGCGATCGCCTCGATGCCGACGATGCGTCCCGGTCGCGACGACAAGACGGCAACCCGGTCGGAGAGGAAGACCGCCTCGGCCAGCGAATGCGTGACGAACAGCACAGTGGTCCCGAGCGGCTCGCAGACCGCGGCCAACAAGTGGCGCATGCCCTCACGCGTGATCTCGTCGAGCGCGGCGAAGGGCTCGTCCATCAACAGCAGCGGCGCACCGAGCGCGAGCGCGCGGGCGAGCGCGACGCGCTGTTGCATCCCGCCCGACAGTTCGTAGGGGTAGGCGTCGAGGAAGTCGGTCAGGCCGACCTCGGCGAGCAGGTCCAGCGGTGACGCCGCCGCCTGGCCGGCGCGGCGGTTGACGTCGAGCAGCAGCCGCGCGTTCTGGGCCACCGTACGCCATGGCAAGAGCGCCGGCCGCTGCGGCACGAAACCGATGCGCTTGGCCGCCCGCGCCTCCTGGGGTCGGCGCCCGTCGACAGCGACCGCACCCGACGTCGGCGCCAGCAGGCCGGCCACGATGCGCAGCAGGGTCGTCTTGCCGCTGCCGCTCGGCCCGAGCACGGTGACGACTTCACCCGGTTCTACGACGAGGTCGATCGCCGCCAGCGCCTCGGTGCGCCCGAACCGGCACGTGACGGCGGTGAGCTCGACAGCCGGCACGCCCGCGGATCGTAACGGTGCCCGCCGAGCGCCACCCCGTCTTCGATTCTGAGCACCGTTTCGCGAGCATGGCTTGCGAAACGGTGCTCACAATCCGTTCGTGGGGACGCGTCGTTGAGAGGTGGATGTCCCGGTTCGGCACGCCGGCGCGGAACGAGCTTGCGGCGGCCGCATCATGATCGGCGTTGTTGGCCGGGGATGGCGGCTCGTAGCATCACTGGGGTCCGTCCCGGCTCCGGCGGGGGCGTGATGCTGTGGCGCCGATCGACGCCGTGGCCAGGTACCGCACGCTGTCCAGCGGGGCGGTCCGGACCGAAGCGAGACGACCGATGTCCAAACAGGACACCATCAGCACGCACCGCACGCACGACACCGACACGGGCTCACCGGAAGTGCAGATCGCGCTGCTCACCGAGCGCATCATCCACCTCACGGGGCACCTGCGTGACCACCCGAAGGACCACCACAGCCGGCGCGGACTCCTGATGCTCGTCGGCCGCCGCCGACGGATGCTCGACTACACCCGCTCGATCGACGTCGAGCGCTACCGCGCGATCATCGCCAAGCTCGGCCTGCGTCGCTGACCGGTCGCGTCCGCCCGAGTGTTTGCGGCCGGCGGAGTGTTTGGTGAGGGGATGCCCCGTATCAAACGCTCGGGTGGCACGAAACACTCGGGTCTGATCGACGGCGGTAGTCTGGGGCGAACAACAACCCGGAGCGGCCGAGGTTCGGTTGTCAGTCGCTAGTTCCGTGGTCGAGCACCGACCAGCGGGATCGCCGACTGGGAACCGGCCGGTCGCTCCTCCACTGCCGCCCGACGAGGAATCGCCCGCGGCGAAAGGAGCCATTCGTGGCTGACCCCATCCGCGTCAGCGGTGCCGTTTCCGGTACCGACAAGACGCTCTCGTTCGAGACCGGCAAACTGGCACTGCAGAGCCAGGGCGCCGTCGTCGCGACGCTCGGCGGCACGACCGTGCTGACGACCGCCAACGCCGCCAAGGACGTCCGTCTGGGCATGGAGTTCTTCCCCCTGACGGTCGACGTCGAGGAGCGCTCGTACGCAATCGGCAAGATCCCCGGCTCGTTTTTCCGCCGTGAGGGCCGTCCCAGCGAGGACGCCATCCTCACATGCCGGCTGACCGACCGCCCGCTGCGCCCGTCGTTCCCCAAGGGCTTCCGCAACGAGACGCAGATCGTGACGAACGTGCTCGGCGCCGATCACCAGCAGCCCTACGACGTGCTCTCGATCAACGCCGCGTCCGCAGCGTTGATGATCAGCGGCATTCCGTTCGACGGCCCCATCGGCGCCGTACGCATCGCCTACTCGCAATCCGGCGAGTGGATCCCTCACCCGACGTATGACGAGAGCAACGACGGCACGTTCGAGCTCGTCGTCGCCGGACGCCAGCTGGACAACGGCGACGTCGCCGTGATGATGGTCGAAGCCGGCGGCACCGAGAAGAGCTTCGCCTACTACGCCGACGGCGCCAAGGTCGTCGACGAGGCCGTGCTCGCCAGCGGGCTCGACGCCTGCAAGGCGTGGATCAACGAGTCCATCGCGTTGCAGCGCCAGCTCGTCGACGACGTCGTTGCCGCTGACGGGCCG
>JALZMG010000295.1 GCA_030858325.1 Actinomycetota bacterium
CGATGAGCGCCGCTCATCGCTCATCGCATCAGGGGCTTCCGTCGGGCAGCGTCTGCAGCCACGCCCACACGTCGTCGACCTGAGATTCGAGTGCGGCGAGATCGCCGGAGTTGTCGATCACGCGGTCGGCCATCGCCACCCGCTCGTCACGAGATTTCTGCTTGGCGATCCGAGCCTGCGCGTCCGGCTCGCTCATCCCCCGCTGGCCGACGAGCCGGGCCACGGCGACGTCGACCGGCACGTCGACGACGATGACCGCGGCGAAGCGGAACCCGGTCGTCGGCTCGAGCAACGGGACGTCCATGACGACGACATGATCGCTCGACGCGAGGTCGTCCACCCGTCGTTGCATCTCCTCACGCACCGCCGGGTGGACGATCCCGTTGAGGTCGGCCAGCGCCGTGTCGTCGGCAAAGGCGATGGCGGCGAGGGCGGCCCGGTCCAGCGCGCCGTTGTGATCCAGGATGGCCGCGCCGAAGCGATCGGCCAGCCGTTGCAGCAGCGGCGCTCCGGTGCGCTGCAGATCGTGGACGATGGCGTCGGCGTCGACGACGATTGCGCCACGCGCGGCAAGCGACCGCGAAACGGTCGTCTTGCCCGACCCGATCCCGCCCGTCAGAGCGACCAGCTTCATCTCACGCCGCGATCGAGTCGCCGGGAGACGGCCGGCGATTACCGGACGCCGGCGGCGTCGTCCTCGTCGGCGGTGGCCGTCTCGGCGACTGCGCCAGAAGCGACATCGGTGTCGGTGTCGGTGTCGGTGTCGGTGTCGGTGTCGGTGTCGGCAGTGGCCGTCTCGGCGACTGCGCCAGAAGCGACATCGGTGTCGGTGTCGGCAGTGGCCGTTTCGGCGACTGCGCCGGCGGTGACATCCGCGTCGGCGTCGTCCTCGGTCGTCGCGTCGGCCGGCGCGGCGGAACGCCCGTCGCGAGTGGCGGACTCGGCAGTGTCCTCGTCGGGCGGCGGGCCGTCCTCGCCGTAGTACTCCGACCATGCCGCCTCGCGCTCGGCGTCGGTGTCGCCGGCCGTCCAGTTGCCGTGCTCGTCGACCTCGAAGTGCTCGCGGTATTCCTCGGCCAATTCGCCGCCTTCGGCGGCCTGCTTGATCGACAGACTGATGCGGCGGCGGGCGAGATCGAGATCGATGATCTTGACCCACAACTCCTCGCCGGGCGTGACGACCTGGTCGGGCGAGTCGACGTGGTGCGTCGACATCTCCGAGATGTGCACGAGGCCCTCGATGCCGTCGCCGACCTGGACGAACGCGCCGAACTGCACGAGCTTGGTGACCCGTCCGTAGACGAGCTGGCCGACCTGGTGGCCCTCGGCGAACTCCTGCCACGGGTCCTGCTGCGTCGCCTTGAGCGACAGGCTGATGCGCTCGCGGCTCATGTCGACGTCGAGCACCTGTACCGAGACCTCGTCGCCCACGGCGACGACCGAGCCGGGATGGTCGACATGCTTCCACGACAACTCGCTGACGTGGATCAGCCCGTCCATCCCGCCGAGATCGACGAACGCACCGAAGCTGACGACGGAGGACACGACACCGTTGCGGACCTCGCCCGTCTTCAAGTGATTGAGGAACTGGTCGCGCGATTCCTTCTGCGTCTCCTCGAGATGGGCGCGACGGCTGAGCACGACGTTGTTGCGGTTCTTGTCGAGCTCGATGATCTTCGCCTGGATCTTCTGGCCGACGTACGGCTGCAGGTCGCGCACGCGGCGCAGCTCGACGAGCGAGGCCGGCAGGAAGCCGCGCAGCCCGATGTCGACGATGAGCCCGCCCTTGACGACCTCGATGACCGGACCTTCGACGACGCCGTCTTCCTCCTTCAGACGCTCGATGTTGCCCCACGCCCGCTCGTACTGCGCCCGCTTCTTGGACAGCAGCAGCCGGCCTTCCTTGTCCTCTTTCTGCAGGACGAGGGCCTCGACCTTCTCGCCCAACGAGACGATCTCGTGAGGGTCGATGTCGTTGCGGATGCTCAGCTCACGGGAAGGGATGACCCCTTCGCTCTTGTAGCCGATGTCGAGCAGCACCTCGTCCTTGTCGATCTTGACGATCGTGCCGTTGACGAGCTGGCCATCTTCGACCTCGACGAGCGTGCCGTCGATGGCATCGGCGAAGGACATGCCGAGGTCGTCGACGGCGACCTCACGCGGGGTGTAGTTGCCGTCCTCGTCGAAGGTCCCCATGCCGTTCGTGACGGTCGTGGTGGTCGGATCTGGCGAGGCGGCGGTCGTGGTGTCGGACAAAGAACGGGCTGCTTTCGGGCGGGTCGGGGATCGGTGGTGCCTGCGGGCGCGGCGAGGCGGATGTCGAGGCTAGCAGCGGCCCGTGGCGACAACGCAGGGCCGCCGCCGAGACGGTGCCCGCATCAGCGAGCGCCGGGTCGCGTCGTTGAGAAATGGACGGCCCGGTTCGGCACGCCGGCGAGGAACGAGCTCGCCGCGGCCGCATCAGCAAGCGCCGGGTCGCGTCGTTGAGAAATGGACAGCCCGGTTC
>JALZMG010000303.1 GCA_030858325.1 Actinomycetota bacterium
GTCGATGACGCCGCCCCGGCCACGTCGGCGCTGGAGCCAGCGGCTCCGGAGACGACTGACGGCGGCGAGCCGGACGGAGCGGGCGAGATGGTCCGCCGGACGACCGATGCAGGTATCGAGCTGCGAATCCAGCTGGTCGGGTTCAACGGCGCCGCGGAGGTCCTGGACGCACGTGGCATGGATGTGGAGGAGGCCGCGGGGTCGACAATGGCGAACGAGCCCGATGCCGAAGAAGCGGCAGAAGAGCCCGAGGACCCACTCGATGTCGACGGCAACGGGCGCCCCGACTTCTGCGACACCGTCGGCGATCTCACAGCGTGGGCGATCACCGACGACGTCGTCCTGCAGGGCAACGCGCCGTGGACGGAAGGCAAGATCCCCGAGCTGTGGCCGTCACCGATGTGGGGCGGGATGGTGCAACCGACGTTCATGGCGATCATCATGCAGGTCGATCCAGCGGTGCTCTCGGTGCGCCTGACGAGCCCGGCGGGAGACGTCGACTCGATGGAGCCGGTCAGCGGCGCCGTTGCGCTGGCCGTCCCCGCGCCCGACGGTGCCGACGCCGCCTTTCCTGGTGAGGCAGACTTCTTCGACGGGTACCAGCTGATCGCCCAGCACGGCGACGGGTCGGTCCAGCGCGCCGACTGGGACAGCATCACCAACGGCCACCCGGCGTGGGGTGCTCCGGGCCCGTGCAACGAGGGCATGGAAGGCGAGATCTTCGCCGCCGAGGAACCGACGCCGACCACACCGGCGCTCCCCGAACCTGGCGTCGAGCAGCCCGCCGATCCCGACGCCGCCCGCGCCGAGATCGAGACGAACTTCGACAGCCTGTACGGGAACCCCGACGACGGCGTCGACCGCAGCGGCGTGATCGACGACGCCTCGGGGCTGGACGTGGCCCGCCGGCAGATGGATGCCAACGGGTTCGGCGACGAGGCCGAGTCGGCCGCCGTCGCTATTGACAGCCTGGTGTTCACGTCGGCGACGGAGGCGTGGTTCAGCTACACGCTGACCACGTCGGCGGCCACGTTCGCCGACCAGACCGGCCGCGCCCGCCTGCTCGACGGCGTGTGGAAGATCACCCGCGGCACGCTGTGTCAGGACATGGCCAAGGCCGGCGCGACCTGCCCGCCGTGACCTGACGCCCCCGTCAGCACTGCACGGCGGTGATCTCGCCGCGCCCGAGGTCGAACAGCGCGGTGTGCGCCGGACCGACGGCGCGCAACATCTCGCTGAACGACTCCAGCTCGGGCTGGCAGCGGCTGCGGTCGATGACCGGGGCGTACGGGATCTGCCACCCGTTGACGAGGCGGGCGAGGCCACTGTCCAACTCCTCGATCGCCGGCAGCTCGATGCGGAACGACTGGCCCATCGGGACGAGCGCGAACCAGGAGATCGAGTCGCCGAGCAGCTCGCCGAGCAGCGCGCACTGACCGAACGCGGCCAGGTCGGGGCACGTGATCTGTCCCGGCGTGCCGGCGAAGATGCGCAGAGGCGCCGGCGAGGACGGCAGCGTCAGGACGAGGTCCTGTTCCGCCCTGCCGTCCGGCGACATCGTGAAGCCGGCGCTCTGCGTCTCCAGCACGAGCGAGATCAGATCAGGCCGCCGGCCGGCCGGCTCGGACGGGCCGGCGACGCCGGCGATGCTGCCCCTGCCGACGAACGCGGCGTCGACCACGAAGACCAGGCCGACGATGGAGGCCAGCGCGGCGACGAAGCGCCACGTGAGGACCTGCCGCATGCAGGGCGACGCTACCGGCCGTCCGACGCGCCGTGGATGGCACGCTTGGCGACCAGCGCCGCCCGACCCGCCGCCTCGCCGACTGCGGCGATGACGACGTCGGTGTGGGCGAGGCCGACGAAGATGGCCTCGTAGGCACCGGGGGCCATCGCCACGCCCTCGGCGAGCATGGCCTGAAAGAACACCGCGTACGCCCGCTCGTCGGTCAGCTTGGCGGAGGCGAAATCGGTCGGCGGTGGGATCTCGCCGCAGACGATGCCGGCCACCGTCCCGACGACCGGGAACTGCACGGGAAACCCTGCCGCCAGGCAGGCGTCACGGAGCAGCGCGGCGAGCCGGCGGGCGCGAGCCGACAACTCCATGTAGACGTCCGGCGTCAGCTGGCCGAGCGCGGCCAGGCCCGCCGCTGTCGCCAGCGGGTTGCCGGACAACGTCCCGGCGTGGAACACGGTGCCGATCGGCGTCAGCGTCTCCATCACGTCACGCCGGCCACCGAGGGCGCCGATCGGTAGCCCGCCGCCAATGACCTTGCCGAGCGTCGTCAGATCCGGCGCCACGTCGTACTTGGCCTGGGCACCGCCGGTGTCGAGGCGAAAGCCCGTGATCACTTCGTCGAAGATCAAGAGCGCACCGGCGCTGTCGCAGGCCTCGCGCAGCCCGGCCAGGAAGCCGGGAGCGGGGGCGATGACTCCCATGTTGGCGGCCACCGGCTCGACGATGACGGCCGCCACGTCGTCGCCGATCGACGGCACCTCGTTGTACGGCACGACGAGGGTCTCGGCGACGGCTCCGGCCGGCACGCCGGCGGTGCCCGGCAACCCGAGCGTCGCCACGCCGCTGCCACCGGCGGCGAGCAGGGCGTCGGTGGCGCCGTGGAAGTTGCCGTGGAAGGCGACGATGCGGTCCCTGCCGGTGAACCCACGGGCCAGGCGGACAGCCGTGCTCGTAGCCTCGGTGCCCGAGTTCATCAGGCGCACGCGTTGGCAGCTCGGCATGCGCGCCCGGATCTCCTCGGCCAGCTTCATCTCGCGAGGCGTCGGCGCACCGAACGACGTGCCCTCGGCGGCCGCCGCGGCGACGGCGGCGGTGACGGCGGGATGGGCGTGGCCAAGGATCACCGCGCCGTAGCTCTGGACGAGGTCGATGTAGCGGCGGCCCTCGACGTCGAACACGTAGGGACCCTCGGCCCTGGCGACGACATAGGGGTGCCCACCGACAGCGCGAAAGGCCCGGATCGACGAGTTCACGCCGCCGGGGATCGCCTGCTCGGAGCGGGCGAACATCGTCTCGTTGCTCGGCGCACCGCGACCGGTGCACAGCACGGGATCGCAGCCGGCGGCGGCGCAGGCGGCGGCGCAGTACGGGATCACCGTGCCCGTCGGGCTCATCCGAGTCCCCCCATCCGAGGTTTTGGCGCACCCGAGGGTTTCGCGCCCCCCGTCCGGTCCCCAAAGCCTCGAATGAAGGTTCCCACGGATCAGCGGACCCGCTCGGCGAACCAGCGCGCCGAGTACGTGAGGATCATGTCGGCGCCGGCCCGCTTGATCGCCGTCAGGTGCTCGACCATCACGGCGTCACCGTCGATCCACCCGTTGGCCGCGGCGGCGTGGACCATCGCATACTCGCCGCTGACGTGGTAGGCGGCGATCGGTACGTCGACCCGGGCGCGGGCGGCATGGATGACGTCGAGGTAGGCGAGCGCCGGCTTGACCATGACCATGTCGGCGCCCTGGGCGACGTCGGCGTCGATCTCGACGAGCGCCTCGCGGGCGTTGCGCCAGTCCTGCTGGTAGCCCTTGCGGTCGCCGCCACCGGCGATCGTCACGTCGACGGCGTCGCGGAACGGCCCGTACAGCCCGCTGACGTACTTCGCCGAGTAGGCGAGGATCGACACGCCGCTGAACCCGTCGTCGTCGAGCGCGCGACGGATACGGCCGACCTGCCCGTCCATCATTCCGCTCGGGGCGACGACGTGCGCGCCGGCGCCGGCCTGGGCGACGGCGGCCTTGGCGTAGACGTCGAGCGTGGCGTCGTTGTCGACGTCGCCGCGCTCGTCGAGCACGCCGCAGTGGCCGTGGTCCGTGTACTCGTCGACGCACAGGTCGGCGATCAGCACGACGGCGTCGCCGACGTCGCCGCGCAGGTCGCCGAGCGCGACCTGGACGATGCCGTCCGGGTCGAAGGCGCCGCTGCCGACGGCGTCTTTGGCCTCAGGTACGCCGAACAGCACGACGGCGCGGACGCCGACGTCGGCCAGTGCGGCCACCTCGGCGCGCAGGCTGTCCCTGGAGTGCTGGACGACGCCGGGG
>JALZMG010000306.1 GCA_030858325.1 Actinomycetota bacterium
TCCCGGCGTAGTACTCGTGGATGACCGGACCGAACCACTCGATCATCTGCTGCTTGCCGGGCACGGGGCACGGGGCCGCGGCGTGCACGACGGCGCGCAGCGAGGACACGTCGTAGCGGGCGCGCACGTCCGCCGGCAGCTTGAGCAGGCGGACGAACATCGTCGGGACGACCTGCGTGTGGGTCACGCGATGGCGCTCGATGAGCCGCAGGAAGTCCTCGGCGTCGAAGTGCTCCATGACGATGCTCGTCCCGCCGAGCGTGTGCACGCCCATGTTGAAGCGCAGCGGGGCGGCGTGGTATAGCGGCGCCGGCGACAGGTACACGGCATCGGCCGTGAACCCGAACAGCAGCTGCAGGAGGCCGGACACGGCTCCCGGCGTTGTCTCCAGCGGCGACTCTCGAAACTCCTTGGTCACACCCTTCGGCAGCCCCGTCGTGCCCGAGGAGTAGAGCATGTCCGTGCCAGCGACACGCGCCAGTAGCGGATCGTCGGACTGCGCCGCGACGGCCTCCTCGTACGCGTCGTACCCGTCGATCGTGCCGTCGACCATCAGGTGCGACGTGACACCGGGAGCCCGCCCGTGGACCTCCGCCGCCTGGTCGGCCTTGCCCGCCGAGGTGATGAACACCTTCGCCGCGCAGTCCTCCAGGATGTACGCCAGCTCACCGCTCGTCAGACGCGACGATGCCGCCGTGTAGACGGATCCGGCGTAGTGGCAGCCCCAGGCGATCTCCAGGTAACGGGGGTGGTTCTCCAGGCAGAACGCCACGTGGTCGCCGGGTTCGACCCCGACCGTGCGCAACAGGTGGGCCAGGCGGTTCGCTGCGGCGTCCAGCTCGGCGTAGGTCTGAACGGCGCCCGACGACGCCATGACGACGGCGGCACGGTCGGGCTGAGTCGCCACGTGGGCCCCTGGGAACATGGCGGCGAACGTACCCGACGGTACGTTCGAGCGATGGATCCGGCCGACGCTGTCAGCGCCGAGGTGCGCCGTTTCGCCGGCTTCGTCAGCGGGGACCCGGCGGCGACGCCACTCGACCGTAGCACCCTCTCCGTCGCCTCCGTCCTGCGGTCGTCCGTCGACGCCGACGACGCGCTGACGATGCTCGACATGATCGCCGCCGAGTGCCCGACGCCGACGTTCGCCGGGCTGCGCCGCCACCTCTACGATGATCTCGGCTTCCACGGGGATGCCACGCACTACCACGACCCGCGCAACTCGTTCCTCGACCTCGTGCTGGCACGCCGGACAGGTCTGCCGATCCTGCTCGCCGTGGTCGTGATGGAGGTCGGCCGACGCATCGGCGTGCCCGTCGTCGGCGTCAACATGCCGTTGCATTTCCTCGTCCGTGCCGGTGACGACGCCGAGGCATTCCTCGATCCGTTCACCGGGCAGGCGCTCGACGCCGGTGGAGCGCAGGCACTGCTGGAGCGTGTCTCGGCCGGCTCGGTGCCGTGGACCGACCGGCACCTCCGCCCGGTGCCGGCGCGGCTGATCGTCGTGCGCATGCTGTCCAACCTGCAGGCCGGCTACCAGCGTCGACACGACGCCGTGCGCGGCGCGCTCGTCGCCAGGCTGCGGGCGACGATCCCCGAGCTGGCCCAGGAGTCCGCCACGGCGATCCGCCTCGGCGCCGTGTTCAATTGACAATGCGGCCGGCGCCATCCGGCCGCCACCGAGCCGAACCCTGCGTCCTCCGAGGGTTTCGTTGCCGCGGAGGGTTTCGTGCGGGACGCCCCGCGCGAGACACTCGGACGCCGCCCGGACCTGATGCGACGGCGCCCCGATTCGGGCGGTACGTTCGACGGCATGACCGTGACGGCGGCTCGCCAAACGACCGACGAGCAGCGCGTGATCGCGCTGGTCGAGGAGTTGCTGGCCGAGTTCCCGCCGCGGGAGACTAGCGCCAAGGAGTTCCTCGGCGCGCAGTTCGACCGCGGCCTGGCGTGGGTCCATTTCCCGGAGGGCCACGGCGGGCTCGGCCTGTCCCCCAAGCTGCAGCGGACGATCAACGAGGCGATCAACGCCGCCGGTGCGCCGAACCCCATGTACCGCAACCC
>JALZMG010000309.1 GCA_030858325.1 Actinomycetota bacterium
GCTGACTGGCGTCGTGTCGCCGAGACCATCGCCGACACCTGCGGCTGGTCGCCGCCGGACATCCCGGTCATCGGCGATCCCGGCGCGTTCCGCGGGTCACCGGCGCTCGGCTAAACCCGGGTCAGTCGGTGAGGGGCCAGGAGCTGGCGGCCGCGGCCAGTGCCCCGGCCAGGTCGTGGATCACCGGCGACAACCCGTCGGGCCCTGGCAGCGGGCTCCGTGGCGACTGCCCGCGGACGCGCGGCGGCAGTTCGAGCTGCACACCGCCGCCGGGCGGCAGGTTGACAGGGTTGTCGGCGCGCATCCCGCGTAATTCGGCCGGGATGGCGTCGAGATCGGTGACGACGTCGTAGCCAGGCAGCGCCTCGCGCACACGCAACGCGACGTGCATTGCCAGTTCCCGGTTGGACCCGCCGGCCAGGAGCTGCGTCCAACGACCCCGGCGGCCGTAGCCGTGCACGGACACGACCACCTCGACGCGTCCGATGAAGCGGGCGAGCGCATCTGACTCGCCCGGTCGAAACCGCGTCGATGCGAGATGGTGCCGTTCGGCCTCGGGGTGGATGACGGCGTAGTACGAAGCGCCCGACAGTGCCGCGGCCCGACCGGCGATGACATCGGTCATCGCCTCCAGCGCGCCGCCATGGACGGCCATGAACCCGAAGCGCGAACCGAGCTCGGTCTCCTCGCGCACTCCCGGCCGCGCCAGCAGCTCGGCCAGCGACGCGGGCGCGGCCGTCGACGGATCCTCTCGCGACGCGCCGGCGGACCCCCACCGCGCCAACGCCTGCTGCCATGCCTCGGGCAACGCATGCTCGGCCGCGGCGGCGAGGACGCGTTCCAGGTAGCCGGCTCGCGCCGGTCCCGGTTCGAGTCGCGCGTCGACGTACACCTCGGCGTCGACCGGTCCGTCGACTGTCGTGACCGTCACGGTCCTGCGCTCGTACCAGCGGGGGACGCCCTCGAGCCGGTCGAGCGCGACGAGATCCTCCGCCGCCAACTCCCACAGGACACCGTGGACCTCCCGGCCGGCGGCCGGCTCGATCGTCGCCACGCCGCGATCGTTGATCAGCCAGTCGTGGTCGGCGAGCACGGCGACGGTCGGACTCGCGGCGCCAGGACACCGCCCGAGCATCTGCTCGCTCGACATGTTTGAGCCGTAGGCGAAGTACCGCCGCGGCATCTCCACCACCTCAGCTGCGCTCCAGCTCTCGGGCGATGAAGTCGGCCATCCCCGGTACGGAGAAGCCGATCTGTCCGTGCTCGGGGGAGAAGACAAGCCCCTTGGCGATCAGCTTGGCTCGCGTCGGACCGAGTGCGGTGATCTGGCGGCCGAGCCGGGAAGCGACTTCTCCTGTCGAGCTCGGACCGTGGCCGTCGACGGCCATGGCGGCGAGATACTCGCGCTCACTCCTGGTCGCCCGTTCCCAGCGGGCACGGAAGAAGCCGTGGTCCAGCAGGTCACGACCGGCACGGATGCCTTCCTGCGCGTCGTGCACGGTGATCGGTGAGGAGACCGCCGCGTTCCAGGTGGTCTGGCCGTACTGCTGGATGAAGTAGGGATAGCCGCCGGAGGCAGCGAGCGCGACGTCGGCAGCGGCCTCGACCCACTCGACTCCCTCCTCCAGGGCGGGGAGCGTCAGGGCAGCGCGAGCAGCTCGGGGCTCCAGCCTGTCGACACGCACGTAGGTGAACAGGCGCTCCGCGTACGACTTCGCTTCGGAGAGCAAGCCCGGCAAGTTCGGAAGTCCGGCGCCGACGACGAAGAAGCGCGATCTGCGCTGGCTGGCTTCGTGGCACGCCTGGCAGACGGCGGCAAGCTCGTCGAGCGCCAAGTGCTGCATCTCGTCGATGAACACCGTCACGCCGGCGTCGAGGTCCGCCGCAGCGTCGGCGAGGTCGATGGCCAGATCGGTCAGGTCTGCCGGCAGCGAACCCGTGTCGCCGCGACCGCGCTGGGGTTCCACCTCGAGACCGACCGTCAGGCCGCCGTCGGGTGACGCCGTGAGCGAGAACGCCTTGAAGGTGGCGAGCGCCGCCCGCAACCGCCCGGACTTCGGGCTGCGGCCCTGGGCGTGACGCAGGGCCGTGTTGAGGCTCTGGGCGATCTGGCGCCGGAACGGCATCCGCTCTCCGCTGAGGTGGGCCTCGATCCGCGCCGTGAGCCAGCCCTCGGCGTCGGCCCGATCCGCCATCTCGTTCAGCAGCACGGTCTTGCCGACGCCGCGCAGCCCGTACAGCACGATGCTCTGCGCCGACCGGCCGGCCAGCGCGCGATGGCGGATCACGTCGAACGCCTCGATCTCCGCTTCCCGGCCGGCGAGCTCGACTGGACGGACTCCGGCGCCAGGTGAGTACGGATTGAGCCGGGCCTGCACGTGGCGAACTGTAGCGACATCTAGAGGCTTATGTCGGAATCGTCATAAGCAGTCATAATCAGCTATAAACGAGAAGTGCCGGTGATTCCCGACCTGCCGATCGTCGAGGTGCTGCCGGCGTTACGCGACGCGCTGCGCGAGCACCGGCGGGCCGTCGTCAGCGCGCCGCCCGGTGCCGGCAAGTCGACCGTCGTCCCCTTGGCCCTGCTGGACGAGCCGTGGATCGGTCACGACGACCGGATTGTCATGCTCGAACCTCGGCGCCTAGCGACGCGTGCCGTGGCCAGGCGGATGGCCCACCTCGCCGGGGATGGCGTCGGTGGGCTGGTCGGCTACCAGACCCGCGACGAGCGGCGGATCGGTCCGGCCACGCGCATCGAGGTGCTCACGGAGGGCGTGCTCACGCGTCGCCTGCAGCACGATCCAGAACTCCCCGGCGTGGCGATCGTCATCTTCGACGAGGTCCACGAACGCAACCTGACGACCGATCTCGGCCTGGCGTTCGCGCTCGAGGCGGCAACGCTGCGGCCCGACCTGCGCATCATGGCGATGTCGGCCACAGCCGACACGGCCCGGTTTGCCGCGCTGATCGGCGTCGACGGTCCCGCGCCCGTCGTCACCGGCGAGGGCCGCACGCATCCGATCGAAGTGCGTTGGCTGCCCCGCCAGCGCGCTGACCGCCTCGAGCGGGCCGCCGCGGCAGCGGTCATGCTGTCCTTGCGCAGCGACCCCGGCGATGTCCTCGTGTTCCTGCCGGGGATCGGCGAGATCATGCGCACCGCCGATGAGTTGCGCGCCGTCGTCGGCGCGGACGTCGACGTGCGCCCCCTGGCCGGCGCGCTGTCGCTGGAGGAGCAGGACATGGCGCTGGCCCCTTCGCCGGCCGGCCGCCGCCGCGTCGTGCTGTCGACGGACATCGCCGAGACGTCGTTGACGGTCGAGGGTGTCCGCGTCGTCGTCGACAGCGGGCTCGCCCGCGCGCCGCGCTTCGACGCCGGTACCGGGATGACACGGCTGACGACCGTGGCGATCAGTCGCGACTCGGCCGACCAGCGGGCGGGACGAGCCGGGCGCACCGAGCCGGGCGTCGCCTACCGCCTGTGGAGTCGCATGGAACACGGCCCGCGGCCCGTCCACCGGAGCCCGGAGATCGGCCAGGTCGACCTGGCCGGGTT
>JALZMG010000345.1 GCA_030858325.1 Actinomycetota bacterium
CTGCCCGGGTACCCGCAGGTCGAAGCGATCCGCTCGTTCATCGAGCGCAACATCGTCTACCAGTACGGCACCAGCTCGATGTCGACGTCGGCCGTCGAAACACTCGAGGCGGGCGCAGGCGTCTGCCGCGATTTCGCCCACCTCGGCATCGCGCTGTGCCGGAGCGTCGACCTTCCCGCGCGCATGGTTGTCGGGTATCTCCACGAGCTGCAGCCGATGGATCAACACGCCTGGTTCGAGGCGTACGTCGGCGGCCGTTGGTTCACGTTCGACGCCACGCAGCCAACGCCCCGCGGGAACCGGGTCACGGTGGCCTACGGGCGCGACGCCGCCGACGTGGCGCTGGTGACCCAGTTCGGGCCGATGCAGCTGCTGACGATGGCCGTCTTCGTCCACCCGACGCCCGACGACGGGCTCGCCGTCACCGGCCCGCTCACCTACTCTCGCCCGTGATGGCCTCCTCGCCACCCGACATCACGACCACCGCAGCGTGGACTGCGCTCGTCGCCCGCCCCCGCCCCGCTCACCTGCGCGACCTCTTCGCCGCCGACGCCGACCGCGTCGCCAAGTTCGTGCTCGACGTCGGCAACCTGCGCGTCGACATGTCCAAGCAACCTATCGACGACGGCATCGTCGCCGCATTGGTCGACGTCGCTGCCGCCGCCGGGGTCGAGGCTCGTCGTGACGCCATGTTCGGCGGCGAGCGCATCAACGTCAGCGAGGACCGCGCCGTGCTGCACGTGGCCTTGCGCATGCCGGTCGGCACCCATCTCGAGACCGCAGGGTCTGATGTCGTCCCAGCCGTCCACGACGTCCTCGCCCGCATGGGCATGTTCGCCGACGCTGTCCGCTCGGGCGGGTGGACGGGAGCCACCGGCGCGCGCATCCGCACCGTCGTCAACATCGGCATTGGCGGGTCCGACCTCGGACCGGCGATGGCGGCGATCGCGCTCGACGCCTACCGCCACTCGGAGCTGACGGCGCGATTCGTGTCCAACGTCGATGCCGCCGACATCACGGGAGCACTGGCGGGGCTGGATCCGGCGGAGACGTTGTTCGTGGTGTCCTCGAAGACGTTCACCACGATCGAGACGCGGACGAACGCGCGCACGGCGCGGGACTGGCTCGTCGACGCGCTCGGTGACGATGCCGTCGCGCAGCACTTCGTGGCTGTCAGCACGAACGCCGAGGAGGTCGCCGAGTTCGGGATCGACACCGAGAACATGTTCGGGTTCTGGGAGTGGGTCGGGGGCCGCTACTCGCTGGACTCGGCGATCGGGCTGTCGCTGATGGTGCTCATCGGCCCGGACCGCTTCGCCGAGCTGCTGGCCGGGTTCCACATCGTCGACGAACACTTCCGCACGAGGCCGCTGACCGAGAACGTACCCGTGCTGCTGGCGATGATCGGCGTCTGGAACGCCAATGTGCTCGGCTGTGACACCAAGGCCGTCCTGCCCTATGCCGAGGAGCTCTCCCGCTTCCCCGCCTACCTGCAACAGCTGGACATGGAGTCCAACGGCAAGTCGGTACGCCTCGACGGCTCGCCGGTCACGCTGGACACGGGGCCGATCGTGTGGGGTGAGCCAGGCACGAACGGGCAGCACGCGTTCTACCAACTCCTGCACCAGGGCACGCGCATCGTGCCGATCGACTTCATCGGCTTCGCCAACCCGCACCACGACCACCGCCACCATCACGACCTGCTCGTCGCCAACCTCATCGCCCAGGCCGAAGCGCTGGCGTTCGGCCGGGAGCGTCCCGACGAGCCGCACCGCTCCTTCGCCGGCGACCGTCCGTCGACGACGATCATGGCGCCGCAACTGACTCCCTCCGTGCTCGGTCAGCTCGTCGCGCTGTACGAGCACGTCGTGTTCGTCCAGGGCTGCATCTGGGGCATCGACAGTTTCGACCAGTGGGGCGTCGAGCTGGGCAAGGAACTGGCCACGAAGATCACGCCGGAGCTGACGGACGACGCGCCGGCCGAGTCGCACGACGCGTCCACGCGCGCGCTGATCGACTGGTACCGGGCCGCCCGGCGGTGATCCCGCGCACACTCGGGGTGCAAGTGACGCGCGAGGTGAGCTCCCGGCGTGAACCTGGTCACCCGGGTTGCAGCAGGACGACGGCGAGCGGGGGCAGCGTCAGCGCGATCGATTGCGCGAAGTCGTGCCACGGCTGGTCGCTCGTCTCGACGCCGCCGAGGTTGCCGACGCCGCTGCCGTCGTAGGTGTCGGCGTCCGTGTTCAGCAACTCGACCCAGGTGCCGCCATCGGGGACACCCACGCGGTAGCCGTGGTGCACGGTCGGCGTGGCGTTGACGACGCACAGGACCGGCGCCCCGGCGCCTGTCGGATCACGACGCAGCCAGGCGAACACGCTGTGGGTGTCGTCGTTGCCGACCGTGAGGTAAGACCCGGCCGGGTCGGTGTCGCCGGCATGCAACGCCGGCTCACGGGCATACAGGGCGTTGAGGTCGGTGACGAGCCGGCGCACGCCGCCGTGGCCGGGGCCGTCGTGCAGACCGGCCCAGTCGATCGCCCCCTCGTGCGCCCACTCCAGGGGGTTGGCCACCTCCCCGCCCATGAACAGCAGCTTCTTGCCGGGTTGCGTCCACATCATCCCGAAGAGCAGGCGCACGTTGGCGAAGCGCTGCCATTCATCACCGGGCATCTTCGTCAGCAGGCTGCCCTTGCCGTGCACGACCTCGTCGTGGGACAGCGGCAGCACGTAGCGCTCGGTGAACGCGTACATGTTGCGGAACGTGATCTCGTCGTGATGGAAGCGGCGGTGCACCGGATCACGCCGCAGGTACTGCAATGTGTCGTGCATCCAGCCCATGTCCCACTTGAAGTCGAAGCCGAGCCCGCCCTCGCCGGTCGGCCCGGTGACGCGCGGCCACGCCGTCGACTCCTCGGCGAACGTGGCCGCGCCGAGGAACTCCTCGTGCACGGCGTCGTTGAGCTGGCGCAGGAAGTCGATCGCCTCGAGGTTCTCGCGTCCGCCGAAGCGGTTGGGCACCCACTCCCCGTCACATCGCGAGTAGTCGAGATAGAGCATCGAGGCGACGGCGTCGACGCGCAGGCCGTCGACGTGGAAGCGCTCGAGCCACGACAGCGCGCTGGACACGAGGAACGAGCGGACCTCGGCGCGGCCGTAGTTGAAGATCGCTGATGTCCAGTCGGGGTGGTAGCCCTGGCGCGGATCGGCGTGCTCGTAGAGATGCGTCCCGTCGAAGCGGGCCAGGCCGTGGTCGTCCATCGGAAAGTGCGACGGTACCCAGTCGAGGATCACGCCGACGCCGCGCTGATGGAGGCGGTCGACCATCGCCATCAGATCGGCCGGCGTGCCGTAGCGGGCGGTCGGGGCGAAGAACCCGGTCGTCTGGTAGCCCCACGAGCCGTAGAACGGGTGCTCCATCACGGGAAGCAGCTCGACGTGCGTGAAGCCGTGCGCCAGCACGTGATCGGCGATCGGGTCGGCCAGTTCGTCGTAGCGGGCGAAGCGCCGCCCCGGCGTGACGTGCCGGCCCCACGAGCCGAGGTGTACCTCGTAGATCGAGATCGGCGCGTCCGGCGCGACACGGGCGCCGCGCTCGTCCATCCACGCGTCGTCGCCCCACTCGTAGCCGTCGGCGGTCACCACGGACGCCGTCGACGGCGGCTCGTTCGTCGCCAGGCCGACGGGGTCGGACTTCTCCAGCCGCCCGCCCTTGGCCGAGACGACGGCGTAGCGGTAGGACTGCCCGACGGTGGCGCCGTCGACGAAACCGCTCCAGATGCCGGACCCGCCGACGGGAGCCAGCGCCTGCTCGCCGTCCCAACCGGTCATCTCGCCGATCACGGCGACGGCTGCTGCGGCGGGCGCCCACACCGCGAACCACACACCGTTTCCGGCCGGATGGGCGCCGAGCGCCCGGTGCAGGTAGCGATGGGTGCCCTCGTTGAACAGGTGCAGGTCCATCTCGCCGACCGGGTTGCCGATCGGCGCAGGCTTCTTCATCGGTGTTCCTCTCCGCGCAGGCGGTGGCGTCGCCGGCGTGTCGCCTGTGCGTGCAGCCGCCTTCCGACGGCGGGATCATCCAATACCTCGGACGTCGGCCGGCGCAAACGTCGTCGCCACGTGTTCGCCAGGACGAGCCCGGGCACGTTGTGCGGTGCAGTCTCGCCGACGAGGTCGTCGAGGTCGGCGAGCACGAGGTAGGCGTCGCTGGCGGTCAGTCGTTCCAGCGCGCCGTCGAGCAACCCGCCCGCCGTCACCGGGACCGGATGCCCGAGCTCGCACTCGAGCCGGGCCCGGTAGGCCTGGTTCGACCGGGCGGAGCCGACGAACGCGGCGAACGCCGGCATGTCGTGCGTCCTGATGCCGGCGACCGTATGCGCCGGGACGGTCTCCCGTGGTCGCCCGTCGGCGAAGAACTGCTCCTCGTACAGCCCGATCATGCGCCAGCGGCGCATCGCCGCACGTACGTCGTCGGGCACGGTGCCGAGGTCCTCCCCGACGATCGTCGTCGACGTGCGCTGCGCTTCGGCGGCGATCACGGCCAGCAGCTCCTCGCGCGGGTAGCGCACGTACACGCCGTCGGCGGCGCCAGCCCCGTGCGGGATCCACCACAGCCGGTGCACGCCCATGACGTGGTCGATGCGCAGTATCGAGGCGTGCTCACCGGCTCTCGCCACGAGTCGCCGCCACAGCTCGTGGCCGCTGCGGCGTCCGGCGCCTGGCAACTGCGGGGGGAAGCCCCAGTCCTGGCCGTCGGTGAAGAACTCGTCCGGGGGCGCGCCGACGGTCGTCTCGGTGGCGAACAGCTGCGGGAATGCCCACGTCTCGTACCCGTCCGGATGGCTGCCGATCGGTAGGTCCAGGGCCAGCCGCGCCCGGCCCGTTCCCTCGACGGACGCCAGTTGCCCGTCGGCGAGGAACTGCGCCAGCACGTGGCTGTTGGCGACCACGTCGGGAGCATCGCCGGGT
>JALZMG010000360.1 GCA_030858325.1 Actinomycetota bacterium
CAGCGCTGGTCGACGGGCAGACGGCCGGCGGCCGCGTGCTCGCCGTCACCGGGCTCGGCGCCGACCTCACCGCCGCCCGCGCCGCCGCCTACGAGGCGATGGCCAGCATCCACTTCCAGGACATGCAGGTCCGCCGCGACATCGGCTGGCGCGCACCGGGTGCCGAGCTGGCGTCCTACGCCGCCGCCGGCGTGGACATCGACGAGGGCAACCGCGCCGTGGCCTCGATGAAGGAAGCGGTCGAGCGCACGCACGGCGCCGAGGTCGTGCGCGGCGTGGGCAGCTTCGGTGGCGTGTTCTCGGCGAAGGCGATCGCGGCGATGGACGACCCGGTGCTCGTCGCCTCGACCGACGGCGTCGGGACCAAGGTCGAGCTGGCGGCGCGCCTCCGCATGGTGCGCGGCGTCGGTGCCGACATCGTCAACCACTGCATCGGTGACGTGCTCGTCCAATCGGCGACGCCGCTGTTCTTCCTCGACTACATCGCCGCCGGCTCGCTGGATGCCGACATGGTCGCCGACATCGTCACGGGCATGGCCGAGGCGTGCGCCGCTGCGGGATGCACACTGCTCGGCGGGGAGACGGCGGAGATGCCGGGCGTGTACGCGTCGGGCGCGTTCGACGTCGCCGGGACGCTCGTCGGGGTCGCCGAGCGGAGCGCGCTCCTGCCGCGGACTGATGTCGCCGCCGGTGACGTGCTCGTCGGCATCGCTTCGAGCGGGCCGCACACGAACGGGTACTCGCTGCTGCGGCGTCTGTTCCAGTGGGTGCCGATGGACTGCGCCCCGGATGGCTTGGACCGGCCGCTCGGCGACGCGTTGCTCGAACCGCATCGCAACTACCTCGACGTGCTCCGACCGGCCCTCGCCACGGGCACGGTCAAGGCGCTTGCCCACATCACGGGCGGAGGGCTGCCGGAGAACGTGCCGCGGGTGCTGCCGACTGGCGTCGATGCCGAGGTCCGTCTCGGGTCGTGGCCCGTGCCACCGCTGTTCCGCCTGGTCGCAGAGGTGGCCACCGGTCTCGACGTCCACGAGCTCTATCGCACGTTGAACATGGGCATCGGCATGGTCGCTGTCTGCGCGCCGGCCGACGTCGCCGCACTCCAGGCGGCGATCGGCGAGCCGACGTGGGCCATCGGCGGACTCGTCGCCGCCGCCGACTCCGGCGCCAGCCCCCGCGTCAACCTCGTCTGACCAACGCGACGGCCACGGCGGTCAGTTGAGGGCGAACCGGATGCGCCGGTTGCGCTTGCCCTTGTTCTCCACCTTGATGATGCGGAACGGGCGGGACTGCGCCGTGTTCGACAGGTGCGTGCCGCCGCAGGCCTGGCGGTCGACGCCTGTGATGTCGATCACCCGCAGCCGGCCGTCGGGCGTCGGCGGCGGGGCGACGGACAGGCTGCGCACGAGCCCTGCCGTCGACTCGGCGTCGCCGGCGTCGACGTAGACGCTGTGCACGTCGATGCCCTGGGCGATGACGCTGTTGACGCCGGCGTCGAGGCCGCGCAGCACGTCGTTGTCGATCGCCGACAGGTCGAAGTCCATCCGCCCCGTGCCATCGGCGTTGATCTGCGCGCCCGTCACGAGTGTGCCGGGGAAGCGGTCGTAGACGAGCGCGTTGAGCACGTGGGAGTCGGTGTGCAGCTGGGCGACGGGCGAGCGGTGGTCGGCGTCGACGCGCACCATCACGGGACCGGAGGGCTCGACGTCCTCGCCGAGCACGTGCCACACCTCGCCGTCGACGGTCTCGACACCGACGATCGGCACGACGCCGCCGCCGTGCTCGAGCCAGCCGACGTCGCTGACCTGCCCGCCGCCGCCGGGATGGAGCGCCGAGCGATCGAGCACGACGCGTCCCGGCAGCGCGGCGACGACCTCGGCCTCGTGCTCGTACAGGTCCGGGAACTCGTGACACAGGTACACGGCCATAGCGCCGACGCTAGCGATGGCTCGCCCAGGCCGCGTGAGCCGGTGCGGGCCGAGACTTTTCGTTCAGGCACCACCCGGTCCTCCGGATCTGGCGTCTAGCGTCGAACCATGCCGGTCCCGGTCCAGCCCGTCGAGCCTGAACAGCGGTCAGACCCGGCCAGATTGGTCGTCATGGCCTCCGGCAACGGGTCCAACCTGCAGGCCGTGCTCGATGCCTGCGCCGCAGGCCGGCTCACCGCCGAGCTCGTCGCCGTCGTCTCTGACCGGGCCGACGCCGGTGCGCTGGCGCGAGCAGATGCGGCCGGCGTCGCCGCCGTTCACGTCGGGCGCGCCGACGGCGAGGCCCGCCATGACTACGACGCGCGGCTCGCCGAGGTCGTCGCCCACTTCCAGCCCGACCTTGTCGTCCTGGCCGGCTGGATGTGCATCCTGACGATGAGCTTCCTCGGCGCGTTCCCCGACCGCGTCGTCAATCTCCACCCGGCGCTCCCCGGCGAGCTGCCTGGCACATATGCCATCGAACGGGCGTGGCAGGAGGCGCTGGCCGGCGAGCGCACGCGTACCGGCGTGATGGTCCACCTCGTGCCGGCGGAGTCCGTCGACGACGGGCCTGTGCTCGGCACGGCGATCGTCGACATCCGCCCGGACGACACGCTCGACACGTTGACCGCGCGCGTCCACGCCACCGAACACCGCGTGCTCGTCGACGTGCTCACCGAACTGCTGGCCGACACCCCCGTCCCCGTTGCTGTGAGGAGCTGCTGATGGCGTCCCCCAACGATTCGTTGTTCGACCGGTTCGAGGCGCTGACGTTCGACGACGTCGTCGTCGTCCCCGGCTACTCCGACACGCTGCCCGATGCCGTCGACACGACGGCCACGTTCGCCGCCGGCATCGTGCTGGCCGTCCCGCTCGTCTCGGCGGCGATGGACAGGGTGACCGAGTCGAGGATGGCCATCGCCATGGCCCGCCAGGGCGGCATCGGCGTGATCCACCGCAACCTGTCGATCGTCGACCAGGCGGCGGAGGTGCAGAAGGTCAAGCGCAGCCAGAGCGGCATGATCACCGACCCCGTGACGCTGCACCCGGACGCTCGGCTGCACGAGGCCGAGGCGCTGATGCACCGCTTCAAGTTCTCCGGGGTGCCGATCACCGACGCCGGCGGTCGCCTCGTCGGCATCCTCACGAACCGCGACGTGCGCTTCTGCGAGGGCGCCGACTACGAACGCCCGGTCGCCGAGTTCATGACCGCCGAAGGCCTGGTGACGGCGCCGGTCGGGACGACGCTGGACGCGGCGAAGGCGATCCTCCAGCGCCACCGCATCGAGAAGCTGCCGCTCGTCGACGACGACGGCCGCTTGGCCGGGCTGATCACGGTCAAGGACATCCAGAAGCGCCTCGAGTTCCCGAACGCCTCGCGCGACCCGGCCGGCCGGCTGCGGTGCGCGGCCGCCGTCGGGGTCGGCGACGACGTCGAGGCGCGCGTCGAGGCACTGGTGGCGATGGCCGTCGACGCCGTCGCCATCGATACGGCCCACGGCCACTCGGCCGGTGTGATCAAGACGATCGAGCGGATCAAGGGCGGCTGGCCGGACCTGGCCGTGACGGCCGGCAACGTGGTCACAGAGGACGGCGTCGACGCGCTGGCCGGTGCCGGTGCCGACGCCGTCAAAGTCGGTGTCGGTGCCGGGTCGATCTGCACGACACGTGTCATCAGCGGGGCCGGAATGCCGCAGCTGTCGGCGATCTGGCAGACCACCCGCCGCGCCCGTCGGCGGGGCATCCCCGTCATCGCCGACGGCGGGATCACGTACTCCGGCGACATCGTCAAGGCCGTCGCCGCCGGCGCCGAGACCGTCATGCTCGGTTCATTGCTCGCCGGCACCGAGGAGAGCCCGGGTGACATGGAGCTGTTCGAAGGCCGCCGCTACAAGAGCTACCGCGGCATGGGCTCGATGGGCGCGCTGCAGGGGCTCGGCGCCGACCGCTACGCCAGCGCGCAGAGCGAGGTCGGGGCGGACACGCGCAAGCTCGTGCCGGAGGGCATCGAGGGGCGCGTCGCCTACGCCGGCCCGCTCGGCGACGTCGTGTACCAGCTTGTCGGCGGGCTGCGCAGCGGCATGGGCTACGCCGGCGCGGCGACGCTGGAATCGCTGCGCACCGGCGCCCGGTTCATGCGCGTCACGACAGCGGGGCGCGAAGAGTCCCATCCCCACGACGTGCAGATCACGAACGAGGCCCCCAACTACCAGGTCCGCACGTAACCCCGTCTCCCGTCATCCGAGGTTTTCGTGTCCCCGGGGTTTTGGCGATCGGGAGGGGGTCAGCAAAACCCCCGGTGCACGAAAACCTCGGATGGGGTCAGGCCGTGGCGGGGCGTTTGCGGATCTCGTAGCTGCACGTGTGGCCCCCGGCCATCAGGTGGGTGACCCGCTCGACGTCGGCGTCGGGCAGCACGGCACGGATGAACTCCAGCTCGGTCGAGCAGGCCAGCGGGTGCTCGCCGGCGACGGCGAAGATGGCGCAGTTGTGCTCGGCGACGCGGAACCGGCCACCGGGTAACGGCTCGATCGTCGCCAGGTACCCGTCCTCGTCGAGGATCCTGGCGAGCTCGGTGACCTTCGCCCGGAACCCCCGCTTCGTCGCCAGGCGCGCCCGACCGGCGTCGATGCGCTGGTCGCGGCGCCGTTCGAAGGCCAGCGTGACGGCGTCGTCTGGCAGGTAGCCGAGCAGCTGGTTCGTCAACTCGCCGTAGGCCCGAGGGAACAGC
This sequence comes from Actinomycetota bacterium, assembly GCA_030858325.1. Lineage (GTDB taxonomy): Bacteria > Actinomycetota > Acidimicrobiia > Acidimicrobiales > Ilumatobacteraceae > JALZMG01. The sequence goes on from JALZMG010000360.1 coordinate 4,702, forward strand.
GGCTCGGCGGCCGAGGCGACGCGGTACACGCGCTCGACGCGCCCCGCCCGGCCGCGCCGCCGCTCCCCGTTGCCGGCCTCCACGAGGCCCGCTGCAGCGAGGGCGGCGAGGTGCTGACG
>JALZMG010000372.1 GCA_030858325.1 Actinomycetota bacterium
GCAGCTGTCCCTGTCCCAGGCCGTGATCCACGCGGCGACGGCGCCGAGCGTGTCGCGCACGTGCATCAATGTCACGGCGAGCGCGGCGAACGCCAGCGTGCCGAGCACGGCGACGACCACGAGCACCAACTCACCGGCGGTCATCGGCGGTCTCCTCTTCGGCGGTCCTGGCGTTCATCCGTGCCGCGATCTCCTGCTCGTGGCCGTGGCGGCCTGGGCGGTACCAGTGGCGCCCGGCCAGTTCGTCGGGGAGGTACTGCTGGGCGACCCAGCCGCCCAATTCGTCGTGGTCGTGGTCGTGAGGGTACTCGTAGCCGGCGCCGTGGCCGAGCACGGCGGCACCCTGGTAGCCGGTGCTGCGAAGGTGGGCCGGCACTTCCCCGAGCGTGCCGGCAACCACGTCGGCGCGGGCCTGCCAGATGGCCGTGGCGCTGGAGTTGCTCTTCGGTGCCGTGGCCGCGTGGATGACGGCCTGGGCCAGGGACAGCTGCGCCTCCGGCAGGCCGACCAGCTCCAGCGCGTGCGCCGCGGCCGTCGCCACGACCAGCGCTTGCGGGTCGGCCATCCCCACGTCCTCGCTGGCGAAGATGACGACGCGGCGGATGATGAACCGTGGGTCCTCGCCCGCTTCGAGCATCCTCGCCAGCCAGTAGATCGCCGCGTCGGGATCCGAGCCGCGCATCGACTTGATGAACGCGCTGACGACGTCGTAATGATCGTCGCGCCCGTAGCGGATGGCGCTCGTGCCGAGCGCGGCCTCGGCATGGTCGAGGCCGACGGGGCCCGGGTGGGCCAGCGCGGCGGCGACCTCCAGTGACGTCAGCACCTGGCGACCGTCCCCGCCGCTGCGCTCGACGAGCAGTGTCGTCGCCTCGTCACTCGCCACCGTGGCGAGCGCGTCGAGGCCGCGAGCGACGAGCAGGCGCAGGTCGTCGGGGCCGAGCGGCTCCAGCCGGAACAACGTGGAGCGGCTGCGCAGCGGCGGGTTGACCTCGAAAAACGGGTTCTCCGTCGTCGCCCCGATCAGCACCAGCGTGCCGTCCTCGACGGCCGGCAGCAGCGCGTCCTGCTGGGCCTTGTTGAACCGGTGGATCTCGTCGAGGAACAAGATTGTGCCCTGGTCGCGCTCGCCGAGCCGGCGCCTCGCCTGCTCGATGACGTCGCGCACGTCTTTCACGCCGGCCGTCACGGCGGACAGTTGCTCGAACGCACGCGCCGTGCTGCCGGCAACGGCGAGCGCCAGCGTCGTCTTGCCCGTTCCCGGCGGGCCCCACAGCAGGACCGACGACAGGCGGTCCAACTCGACGAGCCGGCGCAGGGGCTTGCCCGCCGCCAGCAGGTGCCGCTGGCCGACGACGTCGTCGATCGTCCGTGGCCGGAGGCGGGCCGCCAGCGGAGCCTGCGACCGCAGCCGCTCCTCCGCGGCCGCACTGAACAGGTCGCCCGCCCCCGTCATTGCTGCATCACCACATCGAGAGCCTTCGCCGCGGCGATCTCCGCCGGGCAGCAACGACCGAAAAGAACAGACCGAAACAATTGATTCACTCCCTCGAAGACTCGCTCGCTCATTGCTGCTCGGCGTGGCCGTCGAAGACGCGGGCATAGACGGGGCGACGGAACGCGATGACCTGCTGGAGCACCCAGTCCGGGCTCGCCCAGCGCCATGCGCTGAACTCGCGCCCGTCCGGCGTCGGCGCGAGGCCCTGCTCCTCGAGCGGCTGGAAGAAGAACCAGCGGTGCGCCTGGCCGAGGCGGGCACCGCTGCCGACGACGTCGGGCGGCCACTCGTACACCGTCCACTCCGGGTGCTCGCCGACGAGCGCCACATCCGCCGGGCCGAGACCGGTCTCCTCGGCGAGCTCCCGCCACGCCGCGTCAAGCGGGGACTCGCCGCTCTCCAGCCCGCCCTGGGGCAGCTGCCACTGGCCGGGCATATCTGCCCGCTCAAAGGCCAGCACGTCGCCGTCGGCCCGCCGCACGACGATGACGACGCCGGCGCGGAAGTGACGGCTACCCACGAACGCACGCTACGTGCTCGTCGTGCGCGACGAGGGAACGGTGCAGCCCACCGCTACCGTGGACGCAGCTGACGGCCTTTCTGTCAGCGCGCAGACGCTCGTTGTTCCGGCTTCATGCGCTGTCGAACACTGGAGAGTCCCCCACCATGTCCCCCCTTCACGCGGGGTTCGCCGATCTCGGCGTGCCCGCCGACCTGTGCGCCCGCCTCGCCGCCGCCGGGATTACCGAACCCTTCCCCATCCAGCGCCTCGTCATCCCTGATGCACTCGCCGGCCGCGACGTGTCTGGTCGCGCCCCGACGGGCTCCGGCAAGACGCTGGCGTTCGGTCTGCCGCTCGTCCACGGTCTTCGTCGCGCCAGCCGGCGCCGGCCGACGGCGCTGGTCCTCGCCCCGACCCGGGAGCTGGCCGAGCAGATCGCCACCGAGCTGCGCCCGTTCGTGCGCGCCCGTGGCCACGCCGTCGTGTCCGTCTACGGCGGTGTCGGCTACGGGCCGCAGCGCAAGGCACTCGACGCAGGAGCGGCGCTCGTCGTCGCCTGCCCCGGTCGCCTCGAGGACCTGATGCAGACCGGTCTCGTCACACTCGACGACGTCGAACACGTCGTCATCGACGAGGCCGACCGGATGGCCGACATGGGGTTCTTGCCGGCGGTCCGGCGGATCCTCGCCGCTACTGCGCCCACCCGCCAGGTGCTGCTGTTCTCGGCGACGTTCGACACCGCGGTCGCCACGTTGGCCGCCGATCTGCAGCGCGCGCCAGTCCGCCACGAGACGGGAGCGCAGGGCCCCGACATGGCGGCCGCCGACCACGTGTTCTGGCAGGTCGATCGCACAGAGCGGGCAGCGACGACGGCGCGCGCCATCCAGGCGGTCGGCTCGACGATCGTCTTCTGCCGTACCCGCCACGGTGCCGACCGCCTGGCCAAGCAACTGGTCCGACTGGGTGTGTCCGCCGCGCCGATCCATGGCGGCCGCAGCCAGCCCCAGCGCGATCGGGCGTTGCGCGCCTTCGCCGACGGCCAGGTGCAAGCACTCGTCGCCACCGACGTGGCCGCTCGCGGCGTCCACGTCGACGGTGTGGCCGCGGTCGTGCACTTCGACCCCCCGGCCG
>JALZMG010000394.1 GCA_030858325.1 Actinomycetota bacterium
GTCGAGGCCGCCGTCTGCCTCGACGAGCGAGACCAGGTCCCAGAACGGCTGCGCCCGCTCGGCAGCGAACCGCTCGTACTGTCCAGGATCCCAGTCCCCTTGCATACACGTACGTCGTCGGTGTCGAACTGTCCGTTCGAACCGGCCCGATCGGGCCGATTGGAAAGGACAGAACCGGGTCAGGCCGGGGTCGGCGCGCCCAACTCGAACTTGATGTACTCCTCGCCGGTGTCTTCCAGGTTCTCGAACTGGATCACGCCCATCTCCTCGAAACGGTGGCGCAGCCACGACTCGTTGCGGTCGAGCAGGCCGAGCTTCTTGCAGTTGGGGACGATCTTGGCGAACAGCATCTGCTGGAAGATCTCGCGCGTCGGGTCGTTGAGCACGAGCGGCACGACGTCACGGGGGTTGACGCCGTGGCGCTCCCAGACCTCCTGGGACAAGAACCGGTCGCGCATACGCACGGCGGCCTCGTAGGCGAACTCCTGGCGGACCTTCATCTCGGCGTCGCTCATGCCCTCGTAGACCTCCTTGAGGGAGAGCACCCCGAAGGCCACGTGGCGGGCCTCGTCGCTCATCACGTAGCGCAGCAGCTGCTTGAGCAGCGGCTCCTCGGTCAGCTGGTGCATGTAGCCGAACGCGGCGAGTGCCAGCCCCTCGACCATGACTTGCATCCCCAGGTAGGTCATGTCCCACTGCGCGTCGTTGATGATGTCGTCGAGCAGCATCCGCAGGTGCGCATTGACCTGGAAGCCGCCCCCGAGCTTTTCGTCGAGGTAGCGGGCGAACACCTCGACGTGGCGAGCTTCGTCGACGACCTGCGTCGCCGCGTACAGCTTGGCGTCGTACCACGGCACCGTCTCGGTGATCTTCGCCGTGCACAAGAGGGCGCCCTGCTCGCCGTGGAGGAACTGCGACAGCGTCCAGCGGCGCTGGTCGATGCCGAACTCGAGCCACTCCTTGTCGCCCCACTTCTCGACGACGGTGCCGACGTAGTGGTCGGGGCTGAGCCCGGCCATGATCGCCGCCTGGTCGGCGCTGACGACCTCCTCCAGGTCGACCTCGGTGTCCCACGGCAGATCGGTTGATGCGTTCCACTGTCCCGTCTTGCCCTTCTCGTACAGCTTGCGCAGCTGCGGGCGGGCCAGCGAGTAGTCCCACGTGAACATGGCGTCGGCGTTGTCCTTGACGGCGTGCTGGATCTCGTCCACGTCGGTGTTGGTGACGGAGAGGATGGCCTCGATGTCGTCCAGCTCGGCGCGGCCGAGGATCTCGTCGTTGTTGCGGTGGGTGACGGTCATGGTGCAGCTCCTGTGGCGAGGGGTCGAGGCGGTCAGTAGGTCAGGGACTCGGGTGCGTCGTCAGGCGTCAGGTCGAAGATCGGTTGCAGGAAGGGCGCGAGGAACGCTCGGGCCGATGGTTCGTCGCCGAGGTCGACCTCTGCGCTCGGGGCGAGGAAGTAGGAGATGGTGAGGCGCGAGAGCACGTCGATGACGGCGCGCGCCCGCGTCCGTCCGAGATACGGCTCGGCCATCGGGGCGAGGAACGCGGTGGCGAAGCGGATGATCCGCGGCAGGCCGTCGACGGTCAGCTCGCTGACGGTGGCTCCGGGCTCGGAGGCCAGCATCAGCGCCAGGTGGTCGTCGGCGCGCAGCTCCTGCGTCGCCGCGACGACGGTGCGCACCAGCAGGTCCTCGACCGTCTCGGCACCGGCCACGCGCTCGCGCAGGACGGCGAAGAAGTCCTCCAGCTCGCGAACGCGCAGCGCCTCGAACATGACGTCCTTGCCGCCTGGGTAGAGCCGGTAGATCGTCGCCCGGGAGACGCCGGCGGCGGCGGCGATGTCGTCGATCGTCACCTTCTCGATGCCCCACCGCTCGCAGCACGACTTGACGGCGTCGAGCACACGGATCTCGACGGCCGAGCGTGCGCCGACATCGGGGCTCGCCGTGTCCGTACTCACTCGTGAGACGATAAGACGAAACACGTCTCATTGTCAAGCGCTCCGTCATCCGCGGACGTAGCGAGTGAACGTCTCGTCGGTCTCCGGACTGGGTGGCACTCCGAACCCCTCCTCCAACGCCGTCGGCAATGCCGAGGGGCCGCCGCTGCGCCGGCGCGGTCGCCACCAGCGCCATGAGCCGTGATCAGCGCCCGCCACGCCGGTTCATGGAACGGATCGAGGGCGATCATCGCCCGTTCGGCCATCGCTGCGGCGAGCGGGCTGTCGATCACCGACGCGAGCAGGTTGGCGTTGAGCGGCGCGTCGGGGGCCCCGATCGCCGCGCTGAGCCGGTCGGTCGAGACGGGATGACGGAGTGCTGATGGAACAGGTCATCGAGTGCCCGCGTGGCACCGTGTTGCGGCCGAAGACTTTGACGCCCACCCCGCCTGACACCGTCGGTCGGCAGCGGGCGACGCCGCCGACAGGCGCGTGTCGCTGACGGTCCGATCGACCATCCGAGGCCGGCGCGGGCGCGGCGAGTACCGTTCGCCGGTAACGGGATCTTCGGTTTCGACCGACGGAGGACACTGACATGCGACGTACCGTGACGGGCTTCATCGCACTCGCCACCCTGCTCGTCGCCTGCGGCGACGACGACGACGAGTCCGGCTCCGACAGCGTGGCGACCGGTGCGCCGAGCGCCCCAACCGCCGCCGGCGCAACGGCGCCGGCCGACGGCGACGACACGGCGACGACCGGGGACGGATCGGCGGCGATCGAGGCTGCGCCCGTCGACGAGGAGGCTGCGGCCTGCGCCGACGGCAAGACGCTGGCCGACGGGATGCTGACTGTCGCCACTGGCGAGCCGGCGTTCCCGCCGTACGTGCTCGACGACGCGCCCGAGTCCGGCCAGGGCTTCGAGGCGGCCGTCGCCTACGCCGTGGCCACGACGATGGGTTTCACGCCCGGCCAGGTGACGTGGACGCGCACGGCGTTCGACGCCGCCATCGCGCCCGGGCCGAAGGACTTCGACTTCAACCTGCAGCAGTTCGGCATCCAGCCCGAGCGGGCCGAGGTCGTCAGTTTCAGCGACAGCTACTACACGACGAACCAGGCGATCCTCGGTTTCGCTGACTCACCGGCGGCGACGGCCACCGACATCGTCATGCTGCAGGAGTTGCAACTCGGCGTCGTCGAAGGCACGACCGGTCTCGACTTCGTCGAGGAGGTGCTGCAACCGGCGAGCGCACCGAACGTCTACAGCGACACGGCGGCGGCGAAGCAGGCGCTGGACACACGCCAGATCGACGCCATCGTCGTCGACCTGCCGACGGCGTTCTTCATGTCCGCCGTGGAGATCGAGGGTTCACAGGTCTACGGCCAGTTCCCGACCGTCGCCGGGATGGACGGCGAGTCGTGGGGGCTGCTGTTCACCAAGGACAACCCCCTCGTCGAGTGCGCCAATCTCGCGCTGGCCGCGCTGACGGACTCCGGACAACTGGAGGCGCTGACGACGACCTGGATGTCCGACAGCGTCGGCGTGCCCGAGATCAGCCTGGAGTGATCGGGCCGGGGTCCGGCACGCGCTCGACGCGGTCGCGTCGCCAGCACTTCGAGCGCCGCCAGCGGTGGCGCTCCGGCGGGATCGCCGCAGCCAGCACGGTCACGGTCGTCGTGCTCGTCGTCGTGCTCGTGCCGAAGCTGGCCGGCTGGCAGAGCGTGCGCCGGTCGTTCTTCGACGGTGACGCGTTCCGCTCCATCTTCCCCGAACTGCTCGGCCCGTTCTGGTACGACGTGCAGATCTTCTTGTGGTGCGCGCCGTGCATCCTCGCCGTCGGTCTCCTCGTGGCGATGGCCCGCAACGTACGCGCGCCAGCCCTGTTCCCGCTGCGCCTCTTCGCTCGGCTGTACACCGACATCGTCCGCGGCGTGCCGGTGATCCTGTGGATCACGCTGCTCGGCTTCGGCGTGCCGGGGACGCTGCAGACCCGGGAGTGGTACGGGCGCTTCATCATCTGGGGTTCGGTGGCGCTGATCATCACCTACTCGGCCTACGTGGCCGAGGTGTTCCGGGCGGGGATGGACAGCGTGCACGAGTCGCAACGGGCGGCGGCCCGTTCGCTGGGGCTGTCGTCGGCGCAGACGATCCGGACCGTCGTGCTCCCCCAGGCCATCCGCCGCGTCGTGCCGCCGCTGATGAACGACCTCGTCAGCTTGCAGAAAGATGTCGCGCTGATCAGCATCCTCGGTCCCGTCGAGGCGTTGCGCCGGGCGGGCATCGAGAACGCGCGGACCTTCAACTTCACGCCGTACGTCGCTGCTGCGCTGCTGTTCCTCTGCGTGTCGATCCCGCTGACCCGGCTGACCGACCACCTGCTGGCCAGGGAGCGGCGGCGGACGACGGGGACCGCCGTCGCGTGACCTCACGTGACGTGGCCGCGGCCACGGCGGACGGCCCCGACGCCGAGGCGGTGACGCTGCGGTTGGAGCAGGTCGTCAAGGAGTTCGGCGACCACCGCGTGCTCGATCGCGTCGACCTCGACGTCGGGCGCGGCGAGGTCATCGCCCTCATCGGCGCATCTGGATCCGGAAAGAGCACGCTGCTGCGCTGCATCAACCTGCTCGAACCGATCGACGACGGACGGATCCTGCTCGACGGCGACGACATCAGCGCGCCGGGCCGCGACCCGGACCCAGTGCGGCGGCGCATCGGGATGGTCTTCCAGAGCTTCAACCTGTTCCCCCACCTCACCGTCGTCGCCAACGTCGCGCTCGGCCCGCGCAAGGTGCTGCGCCGGGCCAAGGCGGTCGCCGCGGCCGACGCCGTGGCCCTGCTCGAACGGTTCGGGCTGGCCGACAAGGCTGACACGTACCCCGACCGGCTGTCCGGCGGCCAGCAGCAGCGCGTCGCCATCGCCAGGTCGCTGGCCATGAACCCGGACGTGATGCTGCTCGACGAGATCACGTCCGCACTCGATCCGGAGCTCGTCGGCGAGGTGCTCGACGTCGTGCGCGAGTTGCGTCACGCCGGCATGACGATGCTGCTGGCGACACACGAGATGGCGTTCGCCAAGGAGATCAGCGATCGCGTCTGCTTCCTCGACGGCGGCCGCATCGCTGAGTCGGGGCCACCGGCGGCGATCTTCGGCGCGCCGCGCAAGGAGCGCACGCAACGCTTCCTGCAGCGCGTCATCGACGCCGGCCGCCTCTGACGCCGGCCGGCGATGTGAGCGATGAGTGGCGCAGCGCTCTCCTCGCTCATCACTCCGGGTCGGGGGTGGTGGGTCGCGTCGTTCAGAGCCGGACGGCCCGGTCCGGCACGCCGTGCGAGGAACGAGCATTCGGTGGCCGCATCATGGATTCGCGAAGCGCTCGCGCAGCGTCTTCTTGGAGAACTTGCCGACGCTCGTTTTCGGCACCTCGTCGATGAACTCGACGGCGTCGGGCAGCTGCCACTTGGCGACGCGCGGGCGCAGGAAGTCGAGCACGTCGTCTGCGCTGAGCGTGGCCCCGTCCTCGAGCACGACGCAGGCCAGCGGCCGCTCGGACCACTTCGGGTCCGGCACACCGATGACGGCGGCCTCGCGGATCTGCGGGTGGGCCATCAGCTCGTTTTCCAGCTCCACCGAGGAGATCCATTCGCCGCCGGACTTGATCAGGTCCTTGGTCCGGTCGACCAGGCGGATCCGGCCGCGCCCGTCCATCGTCGCCACGTCGCCGGTCCGCAGCCACCCGTCGTCGGTGAAGCTGTCGCCGGCGCGCGGGTCCTCGTAGTACGTGGCGGCGATCCAGTTGCCACGGCACTGCAGTTCGCCGCTCGACTCGCCGTCGCGGGCAACGGGCTCGGAGGTGTCCGGGTCGACGACGCGGCAGTCGACGCCGAACCCGCCGCGCCCGACACCGGCGCGCAGCTCGGCCTGCTCGTCGTCGGGGAGTTGCTCTTGGTCGCCGTCGAGGCGGCACACCGACACGACGGGGCTCGTCTCGGTCATCCCCCACGCCTGCAGGATCGGCAGGCCGAGCTGGTGGCGGTACGCCTCCGACAGCACCTTGGGCACGGCCGAGCCACCGCACGGGATGGCCCTGAGCGCGCTCGTGTCGCGCCCTTCCAGTTCGGGCAGCACTTGCATCCAGATCGTCGGCACGCCGGCGGCGATCGTCGCCCGTTCCTCGACGACGAGGTCGGCGATCGCCCGCCCGGACAGGTCGGGGCCGGGCATGATCAGATCCGCGCCGGCGGCAACCCCTGCATGCGCCAGGCCCCACGCGTTGGCATGGAACATGGGCACGACCGGGAGGATGCGGTCGGACTCCCGCACGCCGAGCGAGTCGGCGGTCAGCGCCGACATCGTGTGCAGGAACGTGCTGCGATGGCTGTAGACGACGCCCTTCGGGTTGCCGGTCGTGCCGCTCGTGTAGCACATGCTGGCGGCGCGGTGCTCGTCGTCGACGCCGAACTCGACTGGGTCGGCGGCGCCGAGCAGCTCCTCGTAGTCGAGCAACTCGTGCCCGGCGAGGTCGTCGGGGACCTCGCCTTTGCCGTCGTCCATCAGCACGAGGTGGCGGACGCGCTCGAACGTCGGCAGCAGCGGCGCCAGCAGTGCCAGCAGCGAGCGGTCGACGAAGATGACCTCGTCGTCGGCGTGGTTGACGATGTAGGTCACCTGCTCGGGGAACAGCCTGATGTTCAGCGTGTGCAGGATGCGCCCGGTGCACGGGGCGGCGAAGTACAGCTCGAGGTGGCGCGCCGTGTTCCAGGCGAACGTGGCCACGCGGCCGTCCGCCGAGATGTCGAGCGCGTCGAGCACGCCACCGAGGCGGCGGGTGCGCTCGGCCCAGGCGGCATACGTCGTGCGCTCGCGCCCACCGGCCGTCGCCGTGACCAGTTCCTTGTGCCCGAAGTACCCCTCGGAACGTTCGAAGAGGTGGGTCACGGTCAACGGCACGTCCTGCATCAAGCCCTGCATGGCGACAGACGATAGATGAGGGGACATCGGCCCGTTGTGGCTGCGCAGTTGCGGCGAGAGGCTGGGGCCATGTCGCGCATCGTCTCCGCCCGCCGTTCTCGCCTCCTGCTCGTATTCGGCGTCACGGCGCTGGCCTTCCTCACGGCGTGCGGCGACGGGGACGGCGACAGCGACGACGGGGCGGCGACGACCGACGGCGGTGACAGCGCGACGACGCCGGAGGCCACGGAGGGGGACGGCAGTGCCGCAGGCTCGGAGACGACCGCGCCGGGCACGGCGGGCGTCGGCGCAGCCACCGACATGGAGGCGTACGTCGAGGCCGGCGCGGCGGAGATCGGCACGGACGACGAGGACGCCGCGACGTGCCTGTCGCGCGCCGTCATCGACGCGCTCGGGGCGGAGCAGGTGCTGGCGACGGGCCTCACGCCGCAGGAGTTCTTCGACAGCGCGTCGCTGGAGGAAGCCGGGATCACGGTCACCGATGAGATCCGCGCCGACGTGCAGGCCAATGCCGCCGCCTGCGGCGACCTCGTCGAGATCATCGCCGCGACGATCGAGGACGAGACGCAGGCCGAGTGCCTGCGCCAGACGTTCACGACCGAGCTGCTGGCCGAGCGGCTGGCGGTCGCCGTCGTCGGCGCCACGCCGGGCCCGGAGCTGGAAGAGGCGCAGGCGCTGCTGCAGGCCTGCGGGAGCGGCTGACCATCGCGCGGCGGGTTCACGCCGTAGCGTCCCCGTGGTGTCCGACGCGGCCGAGATC
>JALZMG010000396.1 GCA_030858325.1 Actinomycetota bacterium
CGATCGGGCCGGTCGGAAAGGACAGAACGGGTTCTTCACGCCTCCATGACCACGGGGACGATCATCGGGCGCCGTCGCGTGCGGTCGCTGACGAACTTGCCGGCCGCCCGGCGGACGTCGCGCTCCAGTGCCTCGACGTCGCGCACGCCGCTGGCCAGGGCCTGCTCGACGGCGGCGGCGATCGTGTCGCAGGCCTCGTCCAGCAGGTCCTCGGCCTCCGGCGCGTACACCCAGCCGCGAGTGATGATCTCCGGGCCCGTCAGCACCTTGCCCGTCTGGCTGTCGACGGTCACGACGACGACGACCACGCCCTCGCTGGCCAGCACGCGCCGATCGCGCAGCACACCACTGCCGACGTCGCCGACGATGCCGTCGACGTACAGGTAGCCGGCCGGCACCTCGCCGTCGAAGTCGAGGCCCTTCTCGTCGAGGCGCACGACGTCGCCGTCCTCGCACACGAGCACCCGCTCGTGGGGCACGCCCATCAGCTCGCCGAGGCGGGCGTTGGCCATCAGGTGGCGGAACTCGCCGTGCACCGGCACGTACCACTCGGGCTGGGCGATCGACAGGTAGGTCTTGATCTCGTCGGCCTGGGCATGGCCGGTGGCGTGCACGTCCATGACACCAGAGTGCACGACCTGGGCACCGGCCTTGAGCAGCCCGTCGACGACGCGGTTGACGTTGCTCTCGTTACCCGGGATGGCATGGCTGGAGAGGATCACGGTGTCGTGGTCGGACAGTTTGACGAAGCGGTTCTCGCCACGGGCGAGCAGCGCCAGCGCCGACATCGGCTCGCCCTGCGAGCCGGTCGAGATGACGCAGATCTCGCCCGGCTCGTAACGGTCGATGTCCTCGACGTCGACGAGCGCGCTGGCCGGGATTTGCAGCACGCCGAGGTCCGTCCCGAGCTGCACGTTCTTGCGCATGCTCAGTCCGAGCGTCGCCACCTTGCGCCCGCTCTCGACGGCGGCGTCGGCGATCTGCTGGATGCGATGGAGGTGGCTGGCGAAGCTCGCCGTGATGACGCGGCGGCCCTTGTGCTCGGCGAACAGCGATTGCAGCACGCGCCCCACGCTGCGCTCGCTCGGCGCATGGCCGGCCTCCTCCGCGTTCGTCGAATCGCACAGCAGCACGCGGATGCCGTCGGTCTTCGCCAGCTGCCCGATGCGGGCGAGATCGGTGCGCCGGCCGTCGACGGGCGTCAGGTCGAGCTTGAAGTCGCCGGAGTGCAACACGACGCCCTGCGCGGTGTGAATGACGACGGCGTGGGCGTGGGGGACGCTGTGCGTGACCGGCACGAACTCGACGAGGAACGGGCCGATGCGGACCTGCTCGCCGTCGACGACGGGGCGCAGCTCGGTCCGTTCGAGGAGCCCGGCCTCCTCGATGCGGTTGCGGGCGAGCCCGAGCGTCAGCGCCGAGCCGTAGATCGGGAAGGAGACCTCGCGCAGCAGGAACTGGATGCCGCCGACGTGGTCCTCGTGGCCGTGGGTGGCGACGAGCGCGACGATCTGCTCGGCGTGTTCGCGGAGGTACGTGAAGTCGGGGAGCACGAGGTCGATGCCGTGCAGGTCCGGTCCGGGGAACATGAGGCCGCAGTCGACGAGCATGATCCGCCTGGCGTCACCCTCACCCTGCTCGATGGCCATGCAGTTGCGCCCGATCTCGCCCAGCCCGCCGAGGAACACGAGCCGCACGTTCTCCGGCGCGCCGACGCGACCACTTCCCGCGTCGAGTTCGGGGTCGAGCTGCATCGTGGCGTCCGTCGCCGCCCGAGCGCGGTCAGCCACGCGCGTCGACCAGCTCGGCGTAGACGTCGGCGGCTCGGCCGGCGAGCCAGTCCGGGTCGGCGCCCATCGGCGGGCGGCACTGACCGGCGGGCTGGCCGAGGTGGCGCAGCATCGCCTTGCTCGGCCCCGGGTTCGGCGCCTCGTCGCCCGTCTCGAAGGCCCAGCTGGCGAGCAGTCTGGCGTTCACGGCGCGGGCCGTCGCCGTGTCGCCGGCCTCCCACGCGTCGAACAGCGCGACGACCTCCGGCGCGCACCAGTGCGTGGCGACGCCGATCAGCCCGACGGCGCCGACGGCGAGCAGCGGCAGGGTCATCGCGTCGTCGCCGCTGTACACCTCGTGGCCGGCGGGCGCGGCGGCGACGAGGCGGGCCGTCTCGGCGGGATTCCCGGCGGCGTCTTTGACACCGACGATGTTCGACACCTCGTGGGCCAAGCGGGCCAGCAGCTCGGTGGCGATCTTGCGCCCGGTGCGCACGGGGATGTCGTAGACGATGACCGGCAGGTCGGTCGCCTCGGCGACGGCGCGGAGATGGGCCTCGATGCCGGCCTGCGAGGGCCGGTTGTAGTACGGGCACAGCGCGAGCACGGCGGCGATGCCGAGTTTCGACGCCTCGGCTGTGACGTGCACGGAGTGCGCCGTGTCGTTCGACGTCGAGCCGGCGGTGACGGGGATCGTCACGGCGTCGGCGACGGCCTCCCACAACGCCAGCTTCTCGTCGTCGCTCAGCGTCGGCGCCTCGCCCGTTGTCCCGGCGAGCACGAGGCCTTCGTTGCCCTGCTCCTGCAACCACCGGGCCAAGGCCACGGCGCCGTCGACGTCGAGCGAGCCGTCGTCGGTGAACGGCGTGGTCATCGCCGTCTGGACCCTGCCGAAACGTGCTATGACCGCGAGGATACGCGCCACCCACCCCGCCGCCC
>JALZMG010000400.1 GCA_030858325.1 Actinomycetota bacterium
CCGCCAGGCGTGCCCGGCAGGCGGCACGGGCGGCGCCAGCTGCGCCAGCGACGCCAGGGCCAACGGCCCGCACGCGGACGTCCGCTCCAGGACGATCGCCATCCACCGTGCGCCGTCACTTGCGCGACACGGAGAGGGAGATCGCCGGCCACGAGCGCCGGCGCCAGCGGCTGATGGACGAGTTGGCCGCGGCCGGCTCGGACCATCAGGCAATGACCCGCCTCGGCCTCGAGCTGGCGACGATCGAGACCGCGCTGGCCGCAGCCGAGGAACGATGGCTGTCCGCCGCCACCGAACTGGAGACGGCGTGAGCTCGCGCCGGTCCCGAGCGCTCGCTAGCGTGCTTCTGCGGTGACCGATGATACGGCCTCAGGGCCGCGCCCGCCCGACGTGATCCTCGTCCTCGACGCGCTCGACCCGGCCGCGTTGGCCGAGTTCTGGAGCGCCGCGCTGCGCTACCGACGGCTCGACTCGCTCGAGCAGTACGAGGTGCTCGTCCCACCGAAGGGCCATGCCGGCTCGGTCCTGCTCCTGCAGGGCGTCAGCGAGCCGAAGCAGGTGAAGAACCGGATGCACATCGACCTGCACGTCCCGGACCGCGAGGCCGAGGCAGCGCGGCTGGTCGCGCTCGGTGCCCGCCGCCTGGGCGAGGGCAGCCTCGGCGAGATCCAGTGGATCACGATGGCCGACCCAGAGGGCAACGAGTTCGACATCGCCCAGGAATGAGCCGTCGGCACGGCTGATCGGGATCGGGCAGCAGCAGCGTCAGCGTGCGGGGCGCACGGCGGCGAGCAGGCGCATGACGTCCGCCGGCGCAGTGCGCTCGCGTGCGCGCACGGCGAGCAGCACGGCACTGGCGAACACGCCAGGGTGCTCGACGACGCGGGCGATGCGCACCGCTGAGGAGTCGATGGCATCGATCACCGGGCCGCGTTGCGCGTCGCTGAGTTGGCTCAGCCGCACGGCCACGGACCACGCCTGGCGGCGAGCCCTGACGAGACTGAAGCGGATCAAGGTCTCGTCGTCCTCCCCGCCGATCCGATCGACGAGGTCCAGCCACGGTGAGACGCTCCCGAGCGCCGCCTGGCAACCCTCGACGAGGTCGCCGAGCACGTCGTTGACGGCGTCGAAGTCGGCCCGCACTGCGTCCAGTTCGTTCCCGCCGACGTCGGCCGCGGCGACCCCGAGGTCGAGGTTGATGTGCGCGTTGATGCCGAGCAGGAGGTGCTGGAGCACGATCGGGCGCCAGCGGCCGGCCGCCCGGAATGCGGCCTTCCACGACTCCGAGCACGGCGCGCCGTCCCGCCAAGCTCGTTCGGCGTCGAGATAACGAGCGGCGAAGTGGCACACGAATCGCTCCATGCGCGCGCCATCTTCGAATCGACCGTCGATCGACCGCTGGCGAACGGTCGTCGTCACGGACAGATACAGCGCGGCGAAGAAGCCAGCTCTATCACCCTCCGTGGCGCAGCGGGCGACAACGCTCTCCAGCGCCCCGACCACGCGGTCGTAGGTCATCCTCTCCCGCTCGAACACTGAGCAGCGACCGTACCGCGACGTCGACGCTGAAGAGCTGCGACGCCGTGTGAAGCGAGTCCTACGCTGTCGGGGTGGCTCGTTACGTGATCGATGCCCCGACACTGCTTCACCTCGTCGCCGAGAGCGTGGAGGTCAGTCGCACGCATCAGCTCGTTGCGCCGAACCTCATCCGCTCCCAAGCGCTGTCGCGACTCCTGGCGGCCGTGCGCCACGGTGACATCACCGAGGAGGTCGCCCTCCAGCGCCATGAGCGGCTCACGGAAGTGAAGGTGCGGCTCCTTGGTGACCGGGTCTCGCGCCGTACCGCCTGGAAGATCGCGTTGGAGCAGGGCTGGGGGACGGCGTTCGATGCGGAGTACCTGGCCGTGACGAAATTGCAGGCGGACGCCCTCATTACGATCGACTCAGCGTTGGCTGCCAAGGCCGCTCACATCGTTGCGCTGGCACCCGTGGCGGCTCTGATCGCGGACTGATCAGTCAGGGCCCTCGCGACTGCCGCAGAGGCGGGACCGGCCCCGGAACACGTCCGTCATCTCACGGATGACCGCCCGGTGCGACCGCCGTACCATCCGGTGATGACGCAGGCGTCGGGTGAGATCCTCAGCACGATCGTCGTCGCCGACGTGGAGAGCTCCACCGGGCTCGTCGACCAGCTCGGCGACGCTTCGGGTGGTGTGCCGTCGGGTCGGGTGTTCCACCCGAGCCGGGCGAACAGGCGCTGAATCGTGCGGAGGCTCGGCGTTTCAGCCAGGCGCTGTCGGCTGGCGCTTCGGGTAGCGGTGGTACCGCCGCCGCTCACCCGAGCCCCGCCCGTAATGGTTCCACTGCGGGAAGTTGAAGTCGGCGGTGAGCGATCGGGGCATCAGCAGCACCGCTTGGAGGAACGACTCGTGGTCGGGCACCGCGTAGAGGTTCACTTCGTACCCCAACTCCTCGATCTGGCGGGCCATGGCGCGAGTGCTGTCCTGGCCCCAGGCCACCGAGAAGCGGCTGATCCCCCAGCCGGCCAGCATCTGCAGTATCGCCCGAGCCCGTGTCGGTGCCGCAGACATCAGCGGCGCCAGGAAGTCGACTGGACATTGCACGATCGCGCCCGGGTGGGCCGATCGCAACCTGCGGAACCCGGCTTCGCCGACCGCCTCGAGGGAAGCATTGAACCACAGGCAATCGTCGCCGAACCCGTGCCCGTCGAGGAGGGCGAGCACCTCGTCCAGGACGCTCGTCCCGTCCTTGAGGTCGAGCTTCAGCCCTCGAACGTGCTCGCCGAACGCCCTGAGGGCGGCGGCCAGCGTGAGCAGAGGTTCGTCCCTGGTCCACGGTGTCTGCTCGAACGAGTCGTGGCGAAGTACGAGCAGTTGCTGCGGGTCACGGCGCACGTCGAGCTCGCCCCAGCCGACCGTCGAGGACAGGAACTCATGCAGATTGACCTCGTCGTTGACCCCGTGCCAGACCAGTTGCACCTGATCGGGCAAGTCGTCCGCCCCGACCAAGGCTCGCAGGTCGAAGTGCCGACCGGCGGCCGTGCGGGGTTGCGTGAGCCGCGGCGATGGAGAAGTGGTCTGCGTTTGGAGGAAGAGGATGTCGCCTGTTTCGTCGGCCTCGACCATGGCGCGGATCACTGCCGGGTCGTGGTCGACGACGGCAAGCGGCCGATAGCCGGCTCGGGTGAAGGCGCGCAGGCCCTCGATCTTCGAGGCGACGACGTCCGCTTGGTCGCCCGACTCGTTCATGTGGAGCAGGC
>JALZMG010000402.1 GCA_030858325.1 Actinomycetota bacterium
GCCGTCGCCACCAGGACCAACGTCTTCCCCGCGGCAACCGCCAGCTCGCCGTGGGGCCGCAGCGCGCGCATCCAGATCGGTCCGGCCGCCCGCAGCCAGCGCCGCCGCCGCGGCCCGCTGACCGAGCTGGAGCTGTCTGATCAGGTCGAACGGCGCATCGACCAGTTGCTCGACGAGCTCGGTGGCACGCAGACGGGAACCGTGGTCGACTGGCTGCCGTTCAGCGGGATGGGCGGCAGCTGATGCCCTACGCCACGTCGGCCGACGGAGTCAGGCTGCACTACCAGGTCACGGGACGCCCAGGCCGGCCACCGGTGCTGTTCATCCAGGGGCTCGGTGCCGACAAGCACGGCTGGGACATGCAACGGCTGGGCATGGCCTGGTCGTACCGCGCGATCGCGCTGGACAATCGCGGCGCCGGGCGCAGCGACAAGCCGCTCGGCGCGTACTCGCTGGAACAGATGGCCGCTGACTCCATCGCCGTGCTCGACGATGCGGGGATCGACACCGCCCACGTCGTCGGGGCGTCGATGGGCGGCGCGATCGCGCAGATGCTGACGATCGGGTACCCGGAGCGGGTCCGCTCCCTGTCGCTCGTCTGCACGTCGTGCCGCAACCATGCCTGGCGGCGTGAGCTGCTGGCCGGATGGGGTGAGTCGGCCCGCCGTCACGGGATGGGGGCGATGACCCGGGAGGCGGCGAGGTGGGTGATCGGCCCGCGCTCGTTCCGTCGCCTGATGCCGGCGTTCGGGTGGCTCGGGCCACTGGCGTTCGGCCGGCCACGGCACGCCTTCGCCAACCAGGTCGACGCCATCCTCGCCGCCGACGACCATGTCAGCGACGAACTGCGCACGATCCGGGTGCCCACGCTGGTCGTCGTCGGCAACCAGGACATCCTCACACCGCGCGGCGACAGCGAGGAGCTGGCCGAACTGATCCCGACCGCCGAGCTCGTCGTCATCAGCGGCGCCGCCCACGGTTTGATGGTCGAGCACGCGTCGACGTTCAACCGCGTCCTCGGCGACTTCCTGCAGCGCAGCGAGACCGTCTACCAGGCCGCCACGGCGCCGGCCGGCTCCGCCGGTGCGGCGGCGGCGAGCTGACGGCGGCCGCCGGAGAGCCGCAAGTACAGTCCGCCGGTGGACTCGTCGGAGTCGAGGGAGAGTGGCCCGAAGACATGGGTCGTGCTGACGCTGACCGCCGTCGCGGCCACACTCGTGGCTGCCGTGTTCGTCGGCTGGCGAATGTTGCGTGGCGACGACGCCGACGACGCCGCTCCGGCCACGTCGGTCCTGGAGCCAGCGGCTCCGGAGACGACGGACGGCATGGAGCCTGGCGGTGCGGACGAGATGGTCCGCCGGACGACCGAGGCGGGCATCGAGCTGCGCATGCAGCTGGTCGGGTTCAACGGCGCTGCGGAGATCCTGGTCGCGCGCGGCCCGGATGTGGGGAGGGCGTGGCGTCGTCAATGGCGAACGAGCCCGACGTCGAGGGCGAGGCGGAGGAGCCCGAGGACCCGTTGGATGTCGACGGCAACGGGCGACCCGACTTCTGCGACACCGTCGGCGATCTGACGGCGTGGGCGATCACCGACGACGTCGTGCTGCAGGGCAACGCGCCATGGACGCAAGGCGCGGTCCCGGAACTTGGCCGTCACCGATGTGGGGCGGCATGGTGAACCGACGTTCCTGGCGATCGTCATGCAGGTCGATCCAGCCGTGCTCTCGGTGCGCCTGACCAGCCCGGCCGGTCACGTCGACTCGATGGAGCCGGTCGGCGGCGCGTTGCGCTGGCCGTTCCGACACCCGACGGTGCCGACGCGGCCTTTCCTGGTGAGGCGGACTTTTTCAACGGGTATCAGCTGATCGCCCAGCACGGCGACGGCTCGGTCCAGCGAGCCGACTGGGGCAGCATCACCAACGGCCATCCGGCGTGGGGCGCACCGGGCCCGTGCAACGAGGGCATGGAAGGCGAGATCTTCGCTGTCGAGGAATCGGCGCCGACCACGCCGGCGCTCCCCGCACCTGGCGTCGAGCAGCCTGCCGATCCCGACGCCGCCCGTGCCGAGATCGAGACGAACTTCGACAGCCTGTACGGGACCCCGATGACGGCATCGACCGCAGCGGCGTGATCGACGACGCCTCGGGGCTGGACGTGGCCCGCCGGCAGATGGATGCCAACGGGTTCGGCGACGAGGCCGAGTCGGCCGCCGTCGCCATCGACGGCCTGGTGTTCACGTCGGCGTCGGAGGCGTGGTTCAGCTACACGCTGACGACGTCGGCGGCCACGTTCGCCGACCAGACCGGCCGGGCTCGCCTGCTCGACGGCGTGTGGAAGATCACTCGCGGCACGCTGTGCCAGGACATGGCCAAAGCCGGCGCGACCTGCCCGCCGTGACGCCCGCCCAGCGAGCGATCACTCCGGATGCGGCTCCGGACGTCACCCGATCGTCATCCAGCGTCGCCAATGCGGGCGTCGGAGACGGCATCGGCGAGACGGCGTCGACGGAGTGAGCGCGACGGTTCGCAGCACGGGGTCGACAGCGATGGAACCGCAGAGCAGTCGTACGTGTCGACGACGGTCACCGACAACCAGCCGGGCGAGGCACGGCTCGGACCGCCCCCACCTCGAGCCCCACCCGACGGCACGACCGGCGCTCGGAGCGAGCGGGGTCCAGCGGTCCGAGTCGGGCCTCAGGAGCACTGCACGGCGGTGATCTCGCCGCGCCCGAGGTCGAAC
>JALZMG010000406.1 GCA_030858325.1 Actinomycetota bacterium
GGGCCGCGGTGCCCGGTCGAAGCGCCGGGATTCCACTGCGCCGCCGCCGGCCCACCACCGCCCGTCGCCGCCGTCGCAGACGCCACCGGTCGCGCGGCGTAGGGCGGTCAGCGGGCCGTGTCGAACGTCACCGCAAGCGCGGCGGCGACGGCGGCCGGTTGCTCGTACGGGGCGAAGTGGGCGGCCGCGTCGATCATCGTCACCTCCGCCTGGGGCACGAGGGCGGCCCACGCCGCCGCATAGGCGGGGGGGATCAGCCGATCACTGGCACCCCACACCAACGCCAGCGGGTTCGTCAACCGGTAAGCCGCTTGGACAGGCGGCGGTTGGGGATCGGCAAGAGCACCTTGCCAGCCGTGCCGAGGCGGCGGCTGTTGGCGATGAGGAACTCCGTCATCGCCTGCGGGTCCTGGAAGTCGACGCCCCCGGTGAGCATCGCCGCACCGGCCGCAGGGTCGTGGAACAGGTAGCCGGGGAAGTCGAACGGCAGCAGCGCGTAGATGTCGGCGATGGGCTCGTCGTCGAGCCACAACCCGGCCGGAGCGACGAGCCCGACGCCGCGATACGCGTCCGGCGCCAGGCAGGCCATCTCGGCGGCGATCATGCCGCCGAAGGAGTGCCCGTACAGGTGCGGACGCGTCAGCTCCAGCGCAGCCACGACGTCGGCGCCGTGCAGCGTGAAGTCGAGCATGTCCTCCAGCAGCTCCTCGCCGCCGGCCGACCCGAAGCCAGGCCACACCGGCGCGAACACCTGGAACCGTGCGCCGAGCGCTGCCAGCGTCGGCTCGCCGGCGAGGTGCCCGCCGACGCCGTGGAAGGCGACGACCTGCGGTGCGCCAGCGGCGCCGAACACCGCGACATCGCACGTGACCCCGCGCGCCGTCGTGATCGTCATCGTGCTGTCCTCTCGGACCGGCCCGTTCGGGCCGCTCGGAAAGGACAGATCGGGACCCCCACATGTCGCGCAGGTGCGGCATGACCTGCTCGGCCTCCTCGTCGGTGTCGGCGACGCAAATGATCTGGGCGAACGCGGCGCGGTACGGCGACTCGTCCTTGTCCCTGGCGGCGACCCGCTCCCAGTACCCGTCGAGGAGCCGCTTGCCGGCGAGGTAGCCGCCGAAGGAAAGGTAGGAGTAGTTGTCGTCGTGATCGAGGCAGAAGTCCCACGTCTCGACGGAACCGCCGCCGGGGATGGAGATCGGCGGGTGCGGCTGCTGGATCGGCTTGGGCCAGCAGTTGACGTAGCGCAGCTGGTTGTACTTGCCGTCGAAGGCGAACGGCTCGTCCGCGGCCCACGCCTGGCGGATCAGCCGGTGAGCCTCGTCGTACTTGTCCCGCGTCAGCGCCGGGATCTGGCCGTAACAGAAGTTGGTGTCCATCGGCGTGCCGACGGGGAAGCCGGCGACGAGGCGGCCACCGCTGATGCAGTCGAGCATGGCGAACTCCTCGGCCACGCGCAGCGGTGGGTTGTAGAGGGCGATCGAGTTGCCGATCACGCAGATCGCCGCGCGGCTGGTGCGGCGGGCCAGCCCGGCGGCGATCAGGTTGGGGCTGGGCATGATGCCGTAGCCGTTCTGGTGGTGCTCGTTGACGCCGATGCCGTCGAAGCCGAGCTCGTCGGCTACACCAGCTGGTCCATGTACTCGTGGTAGACGGTGTTGGCGCGTGCCGGGTCGAACAGCGAGCTCGGGATGTCCACCCAGACCGAGCGGTGCGCCTGGCGGAAGTCGTCTGGCAGGTCCGGCCACGGCATCAGGTTGAACCACGTGAACTTCACCCCGGCAGTCTGACCCACCCCCCGACTGTCTTTCCCAACTCGCTGGCGCTCGCGCGGTCTGCCCGGCCGGTTGGAAAGGACGGAACGGCATCAGGCGAGGCGGCGCAGCAGGTTGCGTAACTGGCGCAACTGTGACGGCGAGAGGCCACCGGCGAGCGTGGCCAGCGACTCGACCCGGCGGCGGCTCACGGCCGCCAGCAGGTGACGACCGGCAGGTGTGACGGCGACCGCCGTCGCCCGGCGGTCCGTGGGGTCGTCCGATCGCTCGACGAGTTTGCGTCCACCGAGCTCGTCGACGACCGAGGTCGCCGAGCGACGGGCGATTCCCAGGCGGTCGGCCAACTCGCTCATCCGCACGGGGCGGCCGCAGCTCTCTAGCGTCCGGAGCGCCCGCAGCTGGGCCGGGGTCACGCCGAGCGGCTCGAGCACCGACCAGGCGTCGCGACGCAAACGCCTGGCCACGGTGTGCAGCAACTCGGCCACCTCGCCCACCAACTCCCCGTCGGCGGAGGGTGGCCTCGCCGCGTTGGCGCTCGGTGGAGGCATCGGCGGCCGCGCCATGGAGCGAGTCGGGCTCAGCCTGGGCGACGTGGCGTGGCGGCGACGAAGTCGACGATCGCCTGCGCCAACTGCTCCCCGCGATCCTCTTGGAGGAAGTGCCCACCGCCCTCGATCGTCGTGTGCGGCTGGCCGGCGGCACCGGGGATGCGGGCCTGGAACACGGCATCGGCACCGGCCGTCACCGGGTCGCCGTCGCTGAACGCGGTCAACCACGGCCTGTCCCACGTCCGCAGTACATCCCACGCCTGACGGTTGGCGGCCGACGCCGGGTCGTCGGGGGTGGTCGGCACGAGCACGGGGAACTGTCGGGCGCCGGCCTTGTAGTCGTCGTCGGGGAACGGCGCGTCGTACGCGGCGACGACTGCGGGGTCGAGCGGACGGGTCGCGCAACCGCCCTCGACGATCCGGCCCACGTTGAAGCGCGGTGTCTCCTGGCTGTACGTGCGCCAGGCCAGGAACGCGTCACTCGGGGTGCCGTCGCCGACGGGGAGGAACGTGTTGGCGGTGACGACTCGGGCGAACCGTTGGGGCGCGTCGGCGACGAGGCGCAGCCCGATCAGGCCGCCCCAGTCCTGCCCGACGAGCGTGACGTCGCGCACGTCGTTGCGTTCCAGCCAGCCCGCCATCCACGCGACGTGGGCGGCGTAGGTGTAATCCTCGCGCGCAGCTGGCTTGTCGCTGCGCCCGAAGCCGACCAGGTCCGGGCACAGCACGCGCAGCCCGGCTGCGGTGAGCACGGGGATCATCGTGCGGTAGAGGTAGCCCCACGTCGGCTCGCCGTGGAGGCACAGCACGATCTCGCCGTCCGCAGGCCCTTCGTCGACGTGGTGGATCCGGACACCGTCCACATCGGTGTAGCGCGGCTCGAACGGCCAACCCGGCAGGCCGTCGAAGCGTTCGTCGGGTGTACGCAGCAGTTCCACGGCCGCACGGTAGCCCCGGGTCGATCGACGCGCCGGGGACCGTCCGCCGCATCGTCGGCTACGCCCGGCCCTACCGGGGGGCGATCGCCGTCTTCCTCGTGCTCGTCGTGCTCGACGCGTTCGCCACCGCCGCCTGAAGCCCCCGAACTGTCCTTTCCGATCGGCACGATCGGGCAGGTTCGAAAGGACAGAACGGGTCTTCTCGTAACGTGACGGCGTGGGAGCAGCGGTGATCGACTGGTGTGACGCCGAGCGGCACCTGACCGAGCGCGTCAGCGTGCTCGTCGGCGACGCCAACGGTG
>JALZMG010000092.1 GCA_030858325.1 Actinomycetota bacterium
GTCCAGGCGAGCGGCGGCGTGCGCTCGATCGACGCCGCACGGGCGTTGGCCGCCGCCGGTGTCGACCGTGTGGTCATGGGCTCGGCGGCGGTCGCCACGTCGGCGCTCGTCGACGACGTCGCGGCGATCGTGCCGGTCGCCGTCGGACTCGACCATCGGGACGGCAGGCTGGCCGTGAACGGCTGGACGGCGACAGCGACGATGACCGTCGCCGAGGCGCTGGTGCGCTTCGCGTCGGCCGCCGCGTTCGTGGTCACCGACATCGCCCGCGACGGCCTGCTCGGTGGCCCGGATGTCGAAGGCCTCGCGGCAACCGTGGCGGCGACGACCGTGCCCATCATCGCCAGTGGCGGTGTCGGTGCACTCTCCGACATTCGAGCACTGGCGGCGATCCCCGGCCTGCACGGGATCATCACGGGACGGGCGCTCTACGAGGGCCGCTTCGGGGTCGCTGATGCGCTCGCCACGCTGGCCGTCCCGGCGTGATCGTCGCCCGCGTCATCCCGTGTCTCGACGTCACGGCCGGGCGTGTCGTCAAGGGCACCAACTTCGTCGCGCTGCGCGACGCCGGCGACCCCGTCGAGTTGGCCGCCCGCTACGACGCAGAAGGGGCCGACGAGTTGGTGCTGCTCGACATCACCGCTTCGAGCGATGGTCGTGACACCATGGCCGACGTCGTGGCGCGCACGGCGGAGGAGGTGTTCATCCCGTTCACCGTCGGCGGCGGCATCCGCACGTTGGAGGGTGCGCGGCGGCTGCTGCGGGCGGGGGCCGACAAGGTCAGCGTGAACACGGCGGCCGTCGAGCGCCCGGCCCTACTCGGGGAGATCGCCGCCGAGTTCGGGAGCCAGTGCGTCGTCTGCGCCGTCGACGCCAAGCGGCGCCATGCCGGCGGATTCGAGGTGTA
Source organism: Actinomycetota bacterium (assembly GCA_030858325.1). Classification (GTDB taxonomy): domain Bacteria; phylum Actinomycetota; class Acidimicrobiia; order Acidimicrobiales; family Ilumatobacteraceae; genus JALZMG01. Next base: position 908 of record JALZMG010000092.1, read on the forward strand.
CCTGCACGGCGGCCGCACGCCGACAGGCATCGACGCCGTGGCGTGGGCGGAGCAGGCCGCGGCCGGTGGCGCCGGTGAGATCCTGCTGACGTCGATGGACCGTGACGGCACGCGCGAGGGATTTGACCTCGCGCTGACGCGGTCGGTCGTCGACGCCGTCGGCGTGCCGGTCATCGCCAGTGGCGGCGTCGGAACGCTCGAGCACCTCGCCGACGGCATCGTCGAAGGGGGAGCGGACGCCGTGCTGGCGGCGTCGATCTTCCACTTCGGGCAGCACACGATTGCCGAGGCCAAGGCCCTGCTCGACACCCGCGGTGTCTGCGTCCGCCCGGCCTGGTGACGAGGTGAGAGGAAGTGGCGAGGTGCACGTCGTTGTCGAGACCGAGCGGCTGCTCCTGCGCCGGTTCACCTCTGCCGACGTCGACGTCCTCGTCGAACTGGACAGCGACGCCGACGTCATGCTGCGCATTAACGGTGGCCGGCCGACACGGCGCGACGAGGTGGAGCACGACATCCTGCCGGCCTTCCTCGCCTACTACGAGCGGGGTGACGCGTACGGCTTCTGGGCCGTCATCGAGCGGGCGACCGGTGACGTTCTCGGGTGGGTCCACTTCCGGCCCGGCAAGGGTCACCCGTCCGACGAGCCCGAGCTCGGCTACAGGCTGTGCCGGGCGGCATGGGGCAAGGGGTACGCCGCCGAGGCGTCGATCGCCGTGATCGACCGTGGATTCCAGCACTTCGGTGTGCGCCGTGTCGTCGCCGAGACGATGGCCGTGCACGCGCAGTCGCGGCGGGTGATGGAGAAGGCCGGGCTGCGCTTCGTGCGCACGTTCCACCAGCCGTGGCCCGACCCGATCCCCGGTGACGAGCACGGCGACGTCGAGTACGCCATCACTCGCGAGGAGTGGGAGGGCCGGACGCAGGCGCCGTGACTCAGGGCGAGGGCGGCGGAGGCGGCAAGGGGCGGCCGGTGCCGATCATCGAGTTACGCGTGACGAGGCTGGCCAAGCGTTCCTCGTCCCAGCCCTCGGTCCCGGCGGGGCGGAGCGGGAGCACAAGGTAGCGCTGCTCGGCGGTCGAGTCGTGAACGCGCAGCTCGACGCCGGGGTCGATGTCCATGCCGAACTCGGCGAGCACCGCCCGTGGCTCGCGCACGACGCGGCTGCGGTACTCGAAGCTCTTGTACCACGCCGGCGGGTTGCCGAGCAGTCCGCCCGGGTAGCACGAGCAGAGCGTGCAGACGATGACGTGGTGCACCGACGGTCCGTCTTCGAGCACGGCGATCGGCACCGTCTGCGGGTGGTTTTCGGCGATGGTGGCCACCGGGTCGCTGAGGAGGCGATGCCGGAAGTCGTCGTCGACCCAGGCCCGGGCGACGACACGGGCGCCGAGCGCTGGGCTCGGCCCGTCGCCGGCCGCCGATTCTGCAGCGGCAACGGCGGCGTCGATGTCCGCCGGGTCGACGTGGTCGTGGTCGTGGAGGTGCCGCTCCAGGACCTCGGCCCGCTGGGCCGGCGTCAGGTCGCTCACGGCTCCTCCAAGTCGCTCTCGCCGAGGTCGGCGGTGACGGTGTGATCGGCGGTCGGGCCGAAGAGGTCGGCGCCGGTGAAGGCAACCGTGTAGACCAGCTCGGGCTCACCGTACGTGCCGTTCGCCGCCGACTCGCCGGGCTTGGGCCAAGTGCAGGCCACACGCTCGACCCGCCCGACATGGCGTCGGATGTAGCGGGGCACCCGGGTGTGGGCGGCGGTGACCTGGTTGCGCACACGGACCATGTCACCCCGCGCAAACCGTCCCGCCCACGGCGGCTCCGCCGGCGACGGCCGGGTGATCGGCGCCGGCCGGACGGCGCCGTCGAGGAGCCCCTGCTCCGCCGCCAGCCGCTCGATGGCCCACAGCCAGCGTTCGTAGTAACTCGAACCCAGATATTCCGCCGGCGGCATCTGCTCGATCGTGAAGCGGAAGCGGTCGATCGTCGTGCTCCGCATCACCGTGCCCAGCATCCGCCACACTCGCCCTTCCCACGGCTCGTGGAATAGCGGCTCGTCGGCTTCGATCGGCAGCGGCCCGAAGCCGTGCATCCCGCCCATGTCGTGCACGGCGTCCACGCCACGATCATCGCACAAGGAAGCATTCTCATGGACCTTGTGCTCGTCGATACCCCCAGACTCAATGAGAATGCGCACGGTCGCCAATATGGTGCTCCCATGACAGCAGCGATGGAATACCGCCGGCTCGGCAGGGCCGGCATCAAGGTGTCGGTCCTCTCGTTCGGATCCTGGGTCACGTTCGACGCGCAGATGAAAGACGATCTGGCGCTGGAGTGCATGCAGGCCGCGCACGACGCCGGATGCAACTTCTTCGACAACGCCGAGGTCTACGCGGGCGGCGAGAGCGAGGCGATCATGGGCCGCGTCCTGACCGAACTCGGCTGGCCGCGGTGGTCCTACGTGCTGACGACGAAGGTGTTCTGGGGCATCCACGACGGCCCGAACATGAAGAACACGCTCAACCGCAAGTACCTCATGCAGGCGATCGACGGGTCGCTGGAGCGACTGGGCCACGACTTCGTCGATGTCCTGTACTGCCACCGCTCCGACCCGGCGACATCGCTGGAGGAGACGGTGTGGGCGATGAGCGACATCGTCACCTCGGGCAAGGCGTTGTACTGGGGCACGAGTGAGTGGGCGGCCGACGAGATCCGCGGCGCCATCGAGATCGCCGAACGCCATCACCTGCACAAGCCCGTCACCGAACAGCCGCAGTACAACCTGTTGCAGCGCGAGCGCGTCGAGGAGGAGTACGCCCGACTGTTCGACGAGACGGGGTACGGCGCGACGATCTGGAGCCCGCTGGCCTCCGGCCTGCTGACCGGCAAGTATCGCGACGGCATCCCCGAGGGCTCTCGCGGGGCGCTGGCCGGATACGGCTGGCTGGCCAAGCAGCTCAATGACGAAGCGGCAGTGGCCAAGGTGGAGAAGCTGCGCCCGATCGCCGAGGAACTCGACTGCTCGATCGCCCAGCTGTCCCTGGCGTGGTGCGCGCACAACCCCAACGTGTCGACCGTCATCACCGGGGCCAGCCGTCCGAGCCAGGTCGTCGAGAACTTCGAGGCGCTCGACGTCATCGATCGCCTCGACGACGACCTCGTCGCACGCATCGAGTCCGCCGTCGCCTGAGGTCCGACCGGCCGTCGTCGACCCGAGTGTTTCCGACAAGCCGAGTGTTTGGTGAGGGGACGCCCAGCAGGAAACACTCCGGCGGCCGCAAACACTCGGGTCAGGGGGGCGTGGCGGCGAGGCGGGCGACGGCGGCGAGCAGTGCCGTGACGTCGTCGGGTTCGATGTAGCGCACGACACCGGCGCGCACGACGCCTCCGCTGGCGGCCAGGTCGAGCTGGTCGACGACCTCGACGGCGTAGGAGTGCCCGGCCCACGTGGCGACGCGCGCGGCCGCCAGTTCGGCGGCGACGTCGCGCGGTGTCCAGCCGTCGACGGTGAAGGCGACCGTCGGGGTGCGGTCGGCCATCGTCGGCGGTCCCCATACGTGCACGCCGGGCATCGCCTGCAGGCCAGACAACAAGGGTTCGAACACTGCGGCCTCGGCGGCGCCGATCGCCTCGAGCCCCTCGTCGAGCAGGAATGTGGCGGCGGCGTCGACTGCGGCGATGGCCTCGAAGCTCGGCGTCCCGGTCTCCCAGCGGCGCGGCCCTCGCCGGGCGGCCGGGCGCACGTTGGCGACCGGCAGCACGTCGAGCAGTTCGGCGCTGGCGCACAGCACCCCGGCATGCGGGCCGTACCATTTGTACGGGCTGATGACGAGCGCATCAGCGCCCAGGCCGGCCACGTCGATCGGGCGGTGCGGCGCGAGGTGGACGGCGTCGACGAAGACCTTGGCACCGGCATCGTGGGCCGCTCGGATAATCGGGGCGAGATCGGGGATCGTCCCGATCAGGTTCGACGCGCCGGGCAGCGTCACCCACCGCGTGTGCTCGTCGATCAGATCGATCACGGCGTTCGGGTCGAGGACACCTGTCGCTGGGTCGAAGGGTGCCAAGGCGTGCGTGGCTCCGGCGGCGGCGGCGGCGAGCCGCCACGGTGTGACGTTGGCGTCGTGATCAAGGCGGGTCCCGACGACACGGTCGCCGGGCTCCAGCGTGGCGGCAACCGCGCGCGTGAACGCCAACGTGAGCGTGGTCATGTTG